>CALMQN010000072.1 GCA_937872185.1 uncultured bacterium | reverse complement strand
AGTAGTACCAGCAAGTTAAAGATTGGCTGGACAATCAAAATTTCAAAAATGTTCACGCGTTAAAACTCCAAAATGCCACGTTAATTACCCTTATTATATCAGTTCTGAGCGGGTTTATACAGACCGGCTTGATCAAACAACTGATCAATCTGCACCGATAGGTCTGCGGTCGACATCGCCAAGACTTCGCCAGATGTCACAATAACGACAATATCGTAGTTTTGAGTCATTTTTGGCATGTTAATGCGAATATGTTCGTATATGCGTCGGCGCACCCGATTACGCCTGACCGCGCTTTTTAGAACCTTTTTACTAATCACGACTGCAATACGAGACGTGTTGCGGTGCGCATTTGTGCTGGACTTTAACGTCGCAAAACGTGAACGTACCACCTGGCCGTTTTTATATACATAGCGCAGACTATTGTGTCCGTGAAATCTGTAGGCGAATGGAATCATTGTTGTTATTATACCTTACAAAAATACCGCCCTGATGGGCGGTATAGCAATGTGACTAGACAGTCAGTTGTGCGCGTCCTTTTAGACGACGTCGCTTCATCACGGCGCGTCCACCTTTAGTGGCAATACGAGCACGGAAACCGTGTGTACGGGCGCGGTGACGAGTGTGTGGTTGGTGTGTTCGCTTTGGCATATCTGATCCATCTTAGCGAAAATAACCCTTTTTAGCAAGTAAAAGCTTGAATTTTACCCGTAACAATTGTTTGGTATATAAAACTTTTCCCCACAAAACTGTTGTTTATCCACATATTAACAGAGGTAGTTGGTTATTGTGCATAAGTAGTACCCCTATACTCCCCTCTCTTTATTCACTGATTCGGTGGTTGTGGAAAACTATCCGTGCGTAGTATAGTTATAGATACATTAGTGAAGTTTTAAGGGAGTTAACATATGCATCACGCGTTGTGGCAAAGTGTGCTTGGAGAAATCGAGTTGTCGGTATCGCATGCAACCTTTACGACGTGGTTTAAAAATACCGAGTTGGTCGACCAGACCGACGAAGGTGTCGTGATTGCCGTTCCCAATATTTTTGCCAAGAAGCAATTCGAAGTGAAGTTTAACGACCAGATCAAAGGTGTTCTCGCCAAAAACGGCATTACCCCTAAACACATTACCTATACCATCACCACAACCGGCAAAAAAACACGCATTAACCGTGAAACCACTGTTTCTGAGGCAAACCAAACTGCCGACAGCCTACTGCCCTCTTCTGGTGCCGGCAGTACCTATACACAAAACGCGCCGCTTGTTGGCGCCGGTGGCTTAAACCCCCGTTATACCTTTGATAACTTTATTGTTGGATCAAGCAATGACCTAGCGTATACCGCATCGCAGGCCGTCGCTGAAAATCCAGGTATTAAATACAATCCCATCTATCTTTATGGTGGTGTCGGGTTAGGTAAGACCCACTTGATGCAGGCAATTGGAAATGAAATTATCAAATCACAGCCGGGGACACGCGTGCTGTATATCAGTAGCGAAACGTTCGTAAATGAGTTCCTTGACTACGTTCGGTTTAAGAAAAAGGGCTTTTCTGACAAATACCGTAACGTTGACGTACTGATCGTTGACGACATGCAGTTTATTGCCGGTAAAGAGAAAACTCAGGAAGAATTTTTCCATACCTTTAATCACCTGCACCAAAACAATAAACAAATTATTATTAGTAGCGATAAACCTCCAAAAAGTATTCCTACGCTAACCGAGCGTCTACGCAGCCGTTTTGAAATGGGTATGACCATCGATGTACAGATGCCTGATTTTGAAACGCGTTGTGCCATTTTAACCGCCAAAGCAGCACTATCTGGTATAGAACTGGGCCAAGACACCGTGGAATATCTGGCAACCAATATCAAAACCAATATTCGTGAACTTGAGGGTGCATTGAACCAGTTGCTGGCATATGCTGAAATGCGTGGTGTTGCGCCAGATGTTTCGACTGCCGAAGGATTGCTGGGTAATGTTCGTCATTCACGCCCACAACACATCACCAGTAAACAAATTATTGAGCGGACGGCTAAACATTTCCAGTTGCGGGTTGACGAAGTATGTAGCGCGAAGCGTGATAAGCATATTGTTGTCCCACGCCAGATCGCTATGTATCTGCTTCGAAGCGAGTTACACCTCAGTTTTCCTAAGATCGCTGGTGAACTGGGTCGTAAAGATCACACGACCGCCATTCACTCTGTTGAAAAGATCGAAAAGGCTATCAAGTTAGATTTTCTAATCCGCGAACAAGTCGCATCAATACGGGAGAAGTTATATGCGTAATACCCTATCAACCACCTGGGTAAAAAATGTGTACAGCCAGCGGATGGGCCATGGTACAACCAGTGGTGTTTTGTCCCCCATTCACTCGCTTCCGTCTATCACCCATGACTTCGTAGTCGGACAACTGTCACTTATCCTCCAAAACACCCCCAGATTTACCCAAGCCTTGTCCACATCATTTAATCGACTTTTCTATCTGTTATCGGCCACTTATACCCACAATCCACAGCCCCTATTATTAGAACCAATAAAGAAAATCTGAAAGAAAGGTAATACACATGGAACTCACCGTCACTCAAGAAAACCTCGCCCGCGCGCTAACAGCTGTTGGTCGAGTTGCTAGTACAAAGACACAGCTGCCTATCCTGGGTAATATCTTGCTTCGCACAGACAACAACCGCTTACTAGTTGCTGCAACAAACCTAGAGATTGCAACCACGCAATATATTGGTGCAAAGGTAGCAAAACCTGGTGCAATCACAATCCCCGCCCGACTAGTATCGGAATTTATTTCAAGCCTTCCAAAAGAATCAGTTGATCTGAAAGTAGTAAATGACAACCTTCACATCAAAAGTGGTCGTTATTCGTCAATTATCAACGGTGTGATCGCCGATGATTTTCCAGAACTGCCGACCATTAATGAAAATGCATCGATTCAATACAGTGTTAAAACAGAAGATTTCAAACTTGCTGTATCACAAACGATCATTACTGCCAGCAATGACTCGACCCGACCGGTACTAACCGGTGTGTACTGGCACTCACACGAAGGTCAATTGGTACTGGCCGCAACCGACGGGTATCGTTTGGCCGAGCGTACACTCGTGCCAACGACCAGTGAAGTATCAGCAATTATTCCCACGCAGACACTTCAAGAAGTATTACGTACCATTACCGATGACGGTGAAGAGGTTGATATCTTGTTTGACGAAACCCAAGTGCGCTTTAGGATTAACGATGCCGAAATTATTAGTCGGCTGATTGACGGTAACTTCCCCGATTATCGCCAATTGGTACCAAAAAAATCAGATACAGTAGTCACAATTCCTAAAGCTGACTTTATTCGCGTCACCAAGATTGCCGGTTTGTTTGCCCGCGAATCAGGCGGTAGCGTCACCCTGACCGCCGATGAGGAAAAGAAGACCCTTTCACTCCACTCGATTGCTTCACAACTTGGCGAAAACACCTCTGAGGCACTGGCTGTCGTTGCCGGCGACGGACAAGTAACGCTTAACAGCCGCTATCTTACTGAAGCGCTGTCGGTCATCGAAGGCGAAGAAGTCACCTTTAGTTTTAGTGGCAAATTAGCACCCTGTGTTATTGCTTCAACCGACAAAGACACCAACTATTTCCACATAATCATGCCCCTTAAAAGCTAGGACCAAACAATGGCGGTGGTGAAAAAACTATCAGTCCAAAACATTCGTTCACACGATAGCTTTACAACTGATCTTTCACCAACAGTGACAGTGCTTACTGGGAAAAACGGCAGTGGTAAAACATCGCTGATTGAAGCAATATATGTTGCTCTGCAAGGCAGCTCGTTTAAAGGCAGTGACAGCGAGTTACTCCGCAAAGACAGCCCGTGGTGGCGGATTGATGTGTTATTTGATGACGGCGCTAAACGAACTGCCAAGTTTGAACCAGAACGGCCGGCTGGCAGGAAGCAGTTTGTCGTCGACGACAAAACGTCGTATCGATTAATGCCAAAAAACAAACACCCAATCGTGCTGTTTGACCCAGATGATCTGCGTTTATTAAACGGATCCCCTGCCCGTAGGCGTCAATTTATTGACCGTTTTATTAGTCAGCTTGACCCCAGTTACGCAACAACACTTCATAAATACGAGCGGGCACTCAAACAACGCAACAACTTGCTGAAAAAACCGTTTACCAACCACGACGAGCTGTTTGTGTGGAATATTGCTCTAAGCGAATACGGCGCCTATATCATTGAGCAACGAACACTGTTTATTGAACAGATTAATAGCAAATTGAATGCAGCGTATGACGACATCGCAGGCGGCGGCGACACCGTTTCGGTGCACTATTCACACACATCGATTGGTGACGTAAAGCAAAAGCTGCTAAGTGAACTACACCACCACACCGACCGCGACCGCCAGTTTGGCAGCACCAGTGTTGGCCCGCACCGCCACGACGTCATATTTCATTTTAATAACACCCCGGCCCTATCAGGCGCATCCCGTGGTGAGGTCAGAACGATCGTATTAGCGCTGAAGTTTTTGGAAGTGGCGATTATCGAGCAAATTACTAATATTAAACCAATCATATTGCTGGACGACGTGTTCTCCGAACTGGACGAATCACGCCAAAAAGCACTGAGCGACCGTGTCCGAGAGCATCAAATTGTCATTACCAGCACTCACGTGTTATCAAATAATAAAAAATACAAACATATAAAACTTTAGGTGCTAATCGGATTTGGCCGGATCTTCAAAATGAACAACCCATTTTGTGGCATCAATGCCCTCATCGGCCAGAGCCTTTAATGCCTGCGCCCTGTACGTGTCATTATTGATTGCAAGAATAATACATATGGCGACTATTTTTTCGCCTTCGGCAACAAGATTACAGGGGTTGATGGTGAAATACTTTTTGGTGATAGGTAGTTTATTAACAAATGAATAGTTTTCTTCGATAGCCTTTTCTACCTGAAGAACACGGTGTCCCCCAATTCTTTCCAGACGAGCCTGCATAATGCTTGATGAAAGCAGTTCTTTTGCCGCATCTGACAACGGCTTTAAGCCGACATAAATGGATGTAACCTGCTTGTCTATAACCTCTACACTTTGTGTGATTGTCTCAAACCCCTCTTTTTTTAAGGTGAGGTTATACGTACCCGCCGAAAAAGCGATGGTTGACTCATAACTAACGTTGAAAGATCGATCGCCTGCCGTCACCGATATCTCGTCTGGTACAACAATAAATTCGATGCCTGTCGATGGTCGCGGTGGGTTTGATATCGCATAAATAATGACGCCAATCACTAAAAGAAGCATGACAATGGCGCCGAAAAGCAGTAGCGG
This sequence comes from uncultured bacterium, assembly GCA_937872185.1. Taxonomy (GTDB): domain Bacteria; phylum Patescibacteriota; class Saccharimonadia; order Saccharimonadales; family Saccharimonadaceae; genus UBA1547. Next base: position 1,038 of record CALMQN010000072.1, on the reverse strand, counting down.
CCGTTTTCCAAGAGCGGTTATTTGAGGCGCCATACCAACGCTCCATCACTTAGCATGCTCATTGGGCTTCCTGGCTTGCGAACACTTGGCACACGCTGGTTAAGCGATGCATCTGCTGCCGCATAGTCACCGTTCTCGCCAGTAAACAAGATGATGTGTCCCGGTGTGGCAAGTATGTCTCCGGGTTTTAGGTCGGCAAATTGGATCGCACCCAAGGCCTTATACTTAGCTGATCCGTCCATGTATGTAATCATTGACCCGACGCCAACAGCCGGAAAATCGGTGTCCGCACCAGAGGCATGATATACGGTTGATACAAAACGGCCACAATCAGTGACGACATACGATGTATCACCACTTGATCCGTTAAATTGCGGCATTGCTTCAAGATATATTTTCTTTGCCAGGGCCGGATCTGTCTCGCCATCAGCAGCCGGTACGTCGTTTGCGTAGTTAAGTGCGGTCTGAACAATGTCACCCGCAACAGCTCCAGATCCCGTACAGTCGGATTCTATTTTTACGCCACCAAGGTATGCCATGACAGCAAGTGTCCCTGCCTTGTTGCTATCAACTGCCCCGCCAGCTGCCGCCTCGTCAGTGTTTACCTCGCCGCTCAGCCACCTCATGTTTAGATGCCTGTCATCAAAGCCGTTCATGACATAGGTTGATTGGTCATAGGTCTTGCCGTTTTGGCTGTACAAGAACCCGCCGTGGAACGCGAGCATTGCCTGACCCCACTGCTCGATCGATAACTTCTCGGGCGATACTGACGGGTTGATGCCATATACAGACTGCGCTACCTTTATCATAAACTCGGTTGCGTTTAGCGCATCTTGGTTGGGATCAGCCACCACATCTTGCCCATCGGCGTTTGTGCCGCTTCCCAGGGCTTCTCCGAACAGACTTTTTGTCGTATCCATACCAGACTCACGATAATGGAGCGCTGCGATTGCTTGCCACGGAACACCAGTCTTACTTTCGGCAAACACATACCGCTCCATACTTGCCTCGGACTTGGCTTTTATATTGAGGCTATCC
>CALMQN010000071.1 GCA_937872185.1 uncultured bacterium | reverse complement strand
TCCCTGCTGACAACCCCGAGGCCGAATGGGCCGCTGTTGAAGCCGCACTCTAGTATTGCCTTGTCACAACATTTACTTTAAAGCCATGATATTGTATAATCATGCTAGTTTTTGGTGCGCCGCATCAGAGATAGCCCATTGTCCAAACCCCATCGTAAGGTGAACACATGATTAACATTAACGAGCTCACCAGCTTTGTCAGGCTTGGTCAGGGTCTTATCGATGCCGGCGCAAGTCTGCAGCAAATCGATGACCTTACCAGTGACCCGATACGGTTGGGCGCACTGGTGCGCGAAATCAAGCGGTTATCACGCACCGACAGTATGCCAGGCCGTGAACCATCGCTGTTCCAGCTGATCGGAGAACATAAAGCGGCCTACAACAAGATCGCCCAGGTGATCTCGACCGTCAAGGAACTTAGCGTCTGTAGCCCGAGTGTTCTTCGGCCGCTGCAAAGCATTGGCCCGAAGACGCTCAGTGACATCGAGACAAGCCTTCACGCGGCTGGCCGACGCCTCAGAGGCGACAACGAGTCGTACGTCGAACGTGTCCGAGAAGTCTACCCTGACATCCTGGAAGCACCCGTCAGCGTGTTGTACCTCGACCATAATGCCCGTGACTTCACCAGGCTTGCATCAGCACTGCGCGATCTGAAAATCGACACCGTCGCTCAGATGATCCAGCAGTCACCGCAAAGCCTGGCAGGGCACACTAAGGTGACAGGAAGCATGCGACAGCGAGTGATCTTCGATGGTGACATCGAGATAACGCGCAAGCAGCTTGCAATGTTTAGGTTGTGCCTGAAAGGGTAATTGCATGGGCAGCCGATTCAGCGATGGATCGGCGTAGTCCCTATATACATGTTGTAGAACGTGCATATAGGGACTATTTTTATTGCAAACGTTATACACAAGCGGTATAGTCTGAATATCCAGAGGGATAAAACAAACAGGTGGGAATAAAGGGGGAAATATGGGGGAATTGGTTTTTACATTTGGCGCGATGGAAAGCGGCAAAAGCATGCATCTATTAAAGTCGGTGCACCAACGTGAATCAAGAGGGTTGGACTCGGTACTAATAAAACCATTGCGAGATGAGAGGGGTAGGGATCAAATCACAGCCAGGGGGTCGGTACCCGCGAGAACTGCGGACATTTTACTTGACTCCACGATGGATGCCCGTGAGGCAGTACGGCAGAACATGGGGATGCGTGGGCTTGAGGCCACAAAAACTCGAGTGTTTTTTGATGAGGCACAGTTTGGTACTCCCTCTCAGATCTATGAGCTGAAAGAAGCAGCAGAATTTGATACAAGTGGGGTTGAAGCATTTGGTCTTCGTACCGATTTCCAGTTAAACGTATTTCCGGCAGCCGAGACACTGTTCGCACTTGCAAATCGCATCGAAAAAATTACGATACCTTGTCAGTGTGGCGAAGCTGATGCAGAGCATAATACCAGACAAATCGACGGACAATACGTGTTTGAAGGTGAACAAATTGCTATCGAGGGAATGGGTGACGTGACCTATAGCTCGCTCTGTTTTAGATGCTACCGCAGAGAGGAAGAGGCCGCTAAAACACCCACGCCAGCATTGCTTTATTAAAACGTTAGCGCTATAGTAAATCCATCACAGAGGTGAAAACAAAAAGTGTAAAAAAGACGGCAGTATCATACGCACAAAGTGCTTATAATCAGTCGTAATGGGAATAGGGGAGTAAACAATGTCAAAAGCATTGTATCGAAAATATCGCAGTAAAACGCTTGATGAAGTTGTCGGTCAGACGCATGTCACCGACATTCTGGCCCGCGCCATTAAACAAGGCCGCATATCACACGCCTATCTGCTGACTGGCCCAAAAGGCGTTGGCAAAACATCAATCGCGCGCATTTTGGCGCACCAAATCAATGGATTGCCATATGACGACGACAGCAACCACTTGGACATTATCGAAATCGATGCCGCCAGTAATAACGGTGTCGAGGACATTCGTGATCTGCGCGAAAAAGTGCAGACAGCACCCGTGTCAGCCAGCAAGAAAATATACATCATTGACGAAGTCCATATGCTGTCTAAAGCTGCCTTTAACGCACTCCTGAAAACCCTGGAAGAGCCACCAGAACACGTCGTTTTTATCCTAGCCACGACCGATGTTGATAAATTACCCGCAACGATCATCAGCCGTACCCAGCGCTTTAGTTTTCGCGCAATCGGCACACCCGATGCAGTGAAGCATCTGCGTTACATCGCTGATGCCGAAAAAATTGTCGTTGATGATGAAGCCTTGCAACTGATCGCCGAACGCGGTGATGGGAGTTTTCGCGATAGCATTAGTTTGTTGGATCAGTTATCAAGCCTAACCGATAACAAAACAGGCATTACTACAGCACTGATCGAAGCATCACTTGGCCTTGCACCTAAAACACTCGTCGATCAGCTGTTAGAAAGTGTTGAAAACCACGATATTCCAGGGTTAGTCGGGCTACTTGACGGTGCATTTGATCAAGGTATCAGTGGTATTGTCTTGTCGCAGCAACTAACACAGCGCGTCCGTGATTTAGTTGTGGAGCGTCCTCAACTATTGCCGCTTCTTGATAGCCTGCTTGACGTCGCCAAGAGTGCCCAAGCAAACCTGAAATTACTGAGCGTTTTAGGAACGGCAGCAACACCAAAGCAAACGGTCAAGACCGTCGCACTTGCAACGCCAGTGCTTGAAGTGAGTGCGACGATTGCAGAACTTGAAAAACAAGCAACGAAAACAAAACCAAAACTTGTGCCTAACAGTAGAGCCGCTGACGTCAGTACTTCGAGTAGTCATCTGGAGCCCGCGTCTGAACCGACGTCGGGACCCGATTCAGACCCGGAGCGAAGCTCGACTACGAAAAGTACTGCGGCAGAAGGCGACAAAAATAACAGCGCAAAATTTGATTGGACTGCACTTGTTGAGCATGTCAGGCAAAACTATGTGGCAATTTACGGCGTTGTGTCAAAATGTCACTTTGTGTTGGACGACAAGCAACTGACGCTGTATACCGGCAATAAGTTTTATAAGAAAAAACTCGACGACGTTAAATACAGCAGCCTCATCCATAAAGCGCTTGAAGAGGTCGGCGTTTATGGACTGGAAATCCACACGATTCCCACAGCTCCGCCGCCAAGTGATAGCCAAGCTGCGGCTGTAGCTGCTATTATGGGCGGAGGAGAAGAGGTCTCGGTATAGAGCCTCGTTAGAGGGACATGGCAACAAAAGAGGTACCTGCGGGTAAAATTCCACCACAAAACATCGACGCCGAGAAAAGCTTGCTGGGCGCTGTTTTGATTGACGATGAAACACTGGCAGACATATCCGAACACGTCACCCCTAAAGACTTTTACGAAAAACGTCATGCCATTATTTATGGCGGTATGATGCGTTTGTACGAAAAACATAAACCGGTCGACTTGTTGACGCTCACCGAAGAGTTGAAGCGCAAGAACGAGATTGAAGGCGTCGGCGGATCAGCCTATCTAACTGAACTGACAAACTATGTCCCGACTGCGGCCCACGCCGAAGCATACGCTGAACTGGTTGCTCAAAAAGCCGTCCGTCGACGACTGATCAAAGCCAGTGGCGATATTTCAGAACTTGGATACAACGAAGACACTACTACGCAGGAGTTGCTCGAAAAAGCCGAAGCCGAGCTATTCTCGGTCAGCGACCAATCACTCAAGCAAGACTTGGTCAGTTTGGAAAGCATTTTGACCGAAAGTTTTGACCGTATGGAAGAACTGCACCGCAATAAAGGATCGCTGCGTGGTGTTCGTACCGGTTGGCGCGATCTTGATACCATGACAGCCGGACTGCAACGCAGTGACCTGATTATTTTAGCCGCCCGTCCCGCCATGGGAAAGACCACGCTGGTCACCAACCTGGCATACAACATCGGTACTATCGCCAAACAGCCTGTCTTGTTTTTTAGTCTCGAGATGAGCAAAGAACAGTTAGTCGACCGTATGTTGGCGGATGCATCAGGGGTTGATGCGTGGAATATTCGTACAGGAAATTTGTCCGACGACGACTTTTCGAAATTATCTGAAGCAATGGGTGAAATGGCCGAAGCGCCTATTTTTATCGACGACACCCCGGGCGTGTCAGTGTTAGAAATGCGCACCAAGGCCCGCCGCGCGGCCCACGAACAGCCACTAGGGCTGATCATCGTTGACTACTTGCAGCTGATGCAGGGGAGTGGCCGTGATAACGGTAACCGTGTCCAAGAGGTAAGTGAGATCAGTCGTGGATTAAAGTTGATCGCGCGTGAGCTGAACGTACCCGTGATTGCATTGTCACAGCTATCGCGTTCTGTCGAATCGCGAAGTCCACAGATTCCACAACTGGCCGACCTGCGTGAATCAGGATCGATCGAGCAAGACGCCGATATCGTGATGTTTATCTACCGCGAGGCATACTATAACCCAGAAACCGAACGCCAGAATATGACCGACTTATACATCGCTAAACACCGTAACGGCCCAACCGGTAAGGTTGAGCTGTACTTCCACCCAGAACGACTGCGCTTTACGTCAGTCGACCGCAAACACGAATAGTGCCATGGTATAATCAGTA
>CALMQN010000070.1 GCA_937872185.1 uncultured bacterium | reverse complement strand
CGAATCATAAATAAAAATAGCGGCGTGGGCCTTGCGATAAGGCCCAGCAGATCATCTGATCCGTAACAAAATATATATTCGAGCGAGCCATTATTAAGTCGTACGGCAATGCATGTCGCTGTTTCAACCCAGTGTTCGATACCGTCAATGGTTGACGTAAAAGGTTTGAAATCATTAATGACGTGCATTCGCGCCTGGTTACGGATTTGCCAGTTAGCAAATGCATATCGCTTGTTCGTCATATCATCGTATGACCAGTCCGACTCCGCGGCTGTATTGCTAGCGTTGAAATAGACCAGATCAACGTCGGACGTTGGCGTGCTCACGTTACCGGATAGGTAGTCCCATACCTTATTTCGCAAGAATCCAGCACCGATCCACCAATCAGGTAAGTTAATCTCTTCTGCTGCGCGCAGAACGCGCATCATCCATTCGTCTTCGTAGATAATTCTAGATATGTCGTCCTGTGAAGTAATAATGTGGCTCATTGTCAGACTATATCGGATCGGGCAGTTACTTTGTAACAGGCAATGTGAAGCTAAATGTTGATCCGTGGTTTGGGCGGCTGGTTAATTTAATCTTGGCCCCAATCTTATGTGCCAATTTTGCAGCAACGTATAGCCCCAGTCCCGTTCCGCTGGTCTCGCGCGTCCGATAGTCTTCGCTACGATAAAACTTTTGAAAAATCTTGGCTTGATCGGATTTGCTGATGCCAATGCCGGTGTCTTTAATAGCAAAGGTCATTACGTCAAGCTTTTGTTTAACGGTGACTGTTATCGTACCGGTCTTGGTGTATTTAATCGCGTTGGTAATAAAGTTTTGCAGCATTTCCTCTAAATACAGACGACTGGCAAAGACATGGCCTAATGTTGCGCCCAGGTCTAGGTTTAAATGAAGCCCCTTAGCGCTTGCCTCTTTGCCGTATTCGTCGTGCAGCTTGTGAATCATTTCACGGACATCGATGTCTTCGGCGTTGTCTGCCACGCCGCGTTCAGCACGCGACAACGTGCTAAGGTCATTGACCATGTGTGCCAAATACACGATCTGGTCATGTGCCATATCAATGGCATCATTTAGCATTTGTTTGGTATGATCCGGGTGCTTCATCATCACCTGAACATTCGATATCGTTCCTTCGACAATCGTAATGGGCGTACGCAGTTCGTGACTGACGACGCTAATAAACTCATCTCGCTCTTCTTCCAGACTTTTCGATTTGGTAATGTCGCGCATAATCACAATATATCCATCATGCGTTTCGCCACCCTTTGTGCGGCTATAACTGCTGCGAATCGGCGAATACGTTACTTCCAGGCGAATTTCTTCGCCGTCATCAAACGTATAATTCAAATCATCACGCGTGACGGCGCTTTTGGTTTGCTGCAACTCTTCGAACAAACTGACTTTTTTGTCTGCCTGATCAACAAGTTTTAAGACTTCATCGATGTGCATGCCGTTTAAACTATCATTGGTGTCCAACAGGTTCAAACTGGATGCGTTATATACGCGGATCATGCCGTCTTTGTCGGTGCTTAAAATCGCATCGGCCAAATTATTAACAATCGTTAAAATGCGATCACGCTGCAACGATTCTTGTTCTTTGCTTTTTGATAGTGCCGTCCGATCGACTTCTTGCGCACGCGAAATACTAAGTGTGACGTACCCACTTAAGATAATAGCGACCAGGGTGATAAGGTCGAACGCCACCACGCTAAGATCGCTGTCATACCAAAAATACACATCAATCGCGACAACCACAATGAACCACAGGACGCTCAGGTTCAGCCCGTTACGCGAAAAGTACGTGTTTGATGCCAGCAACAGTAATATCCAAAACGCCACAAATGGTGTTGATATACCCGACACAAACAGCAGATAAGCGCCGGCCAGCAGGTGGTATGCGATCAGACGCATTGCAGAATCGCGCTTTGTCTTACTGGGCGTTAAAAATTGAACGACACTGATGATGATCCACCAAATTGATATCGCAAAAAAGCTGACATCGCCAAAATAATGGGTCGAATCAATCAATCGTGATTGAATGCCCAGGCCATAAATAACCAGAATAAAAGGGACCAACAACCCCGCATAACGAATAATTTTCGCTGACCTGGCAGTGTAACTGGATCCACCCTTATACATCTTGTGCTTAATTATACATGATGGCGGATTAGATCGATGGGTTTTCTTGTTTCAGACTTCGGCGATGCGCGCGGTACTCGGGATCCCCCTTAGATACGAGCGCCCAAAAATCTTCACTGTGGTTCATAAACCGCGTATGTGCCAGTTCGTGAATAATGACATAATCGATTAGTTCAAAGGGCAGCTTCATCAGTGCGATGTTCAGGCTGATTGTTCCGGTGCTGCTACAACTTCCCCATCGTCCGCTGGCATGCGAAAATCGTACTTTTTCGTACGCAAATCCGTATTTGTTTGCCAAAAACGCCAGACGCTTTGGCAAATAACTTTTTGCTTCAACGCGCAGTGCGGCAATGACCACATCACGAATGTCACGTGCAACATTCACGTCGTCCAGCGACATGTCAGGTGGCAGCTGCACAATGATTTGCTGCCCGTGCCGGGATACCTTCAGCGTCGCTGCCGATCGGACTATCAGCGCATGGCTTTTACCAATGCGCATGCCGTCCTCGTAGCGCTCGGTGGGCTGTGCTTGCGCCAGGATGGCACGCAGTTCGTCACGTGACGATTTTAATAACCGCTTAACAAGAAACGTCGGTGCATATAACGGCAACGATGCGCGCAGCGTCCCGTCGGGTGCAACACGCACACGCACCTGGCTGGCGCGCGCACTGCGACGAATCGTTATTTTGCCAAATTCTTCGTCGTGAATGATCGGCATGATGTGTCCCTACCGAACCGCTATGTGACGGCCGTCAGTGGGCCGCGGTGCAGCTGGTCGCCCATCGATCATGTCTGCACGGGGTTCGACAAGGCGTTTTAGCACAATTTTTAATTGACTTGCATACGTATGCTTACCGCTGATGACGACCGCGCGTTCACTGGCGTTTGGTGGCGTAAAATGTCGAACGGCAGCATCAAACTGCTCACTCGTTAGGCTGGTTTTGCCTTTCGCTCGTTTGGTTGCACGTTGTCTAGCAGCAACAGACTCAGTTTGCACCCATACAAATAAAGGTTCGTATCCTGCGCCGTGTGCCTTTTTAACGATATCTTGGCGTTCAGTACGTGCCCCGGTTGCAACGTCAAGCACGATAGTGCGCTGCGATTTATACAGTTCGTCCAACATATAATCACTGACTCGATCAATGATCTCGTTTTCGTTTGCGTCAAATGTCGGATCATTAAAAAGCTCAGCGCGCAGTCGATCGATACTGACATAAGGGGCGCTAAATGTGTCTGCAAAATGCTCTGCAAAAAAAGATTTCCCTGAACCAGGGATTCCCACCATCACAATGACGTGTGGTTTGCTTAAACTAAGCGGTTTCATATATGACAGTATAGCAAATGTATGACAAAATACATACATGACGACATCTCAAACACCCCTTGAAGGAACGAAGCTTTTTGCTTTTGATCCGATCGCACAAGTTACCGAATTAAAAGTAATCGACCTTATTGCTGGCACGGGCGCGGTCGTGGGCGAAGGCGCTACAATCACCGCTCACTACACCGGTGCTTTGACAAAAGACGGCACTATTTTTCAAAGTTCACATGATTTTGGACAACCCGCAACCTTTGGCCTGCATCAAGTGATTGCAGGTTGGACGCAGGGCGTCCCTGGTATGAAGATCGGTGGTACGCGCCGCCTGGTCATTCCGGCTGCTCTTGCCTATGGATCTCGCAGCCCAAGCGCTAATATTCCACCAAACTCTGATTTGGTGTTTGATATCGAACTGGTTGCTATTAAATAATCACCAGGCTCGGACGATAGCATGAATTTCTTCGGCGGCGCGGACGCCGATTGCCGCAAAGTTGGCACCGTCGCGAAATGCCGTTTGCAGGCTTGGCGCAATGGAGCCTGTCGCTAGGGCCTTATCGACCAATTCCTTGACACTAGGCACGGCGTCTTCTGCTTCGCTAGCAAGTGCCAACATCATGTGCAGATAGGCATCATCACGTGTCACCCCAACGGCATGCCGGTCGCGGGCATCATTCATGACGTTAATGGCCATGCGCAGGTTCGTCGACATAACATCAGCCAAGCTATCGCTTTGGTACAACCGTTTGCCAAACCCTATTGTTAACGCGGCGCCCATGGCGAATGCCGTGCCGTTATAGTCAGGGGTGTTAATTTGGGCCGCTACTTCGCTGATTTCAAGAATAGTTGGGTCATGATCTTGCAGGGCGAGTAAATCAAACAGATATTGCAAACCGCCCGCTCGTAGTTCGTGCGCCATGATTTCTGCGTTTTCGTGTTCTTCCAGGCGTATCAGCGTTGGACGTTCAGGTGTATCGGCCATATGCACTATCTAATCATATCGATTACTAAAAAAGAATGAGGACCGTCCCGGGGGGCGCGAAGCACTCCCCGGGACGGCGCTTGTGGCGGGCTATTGCCCCTCATCGGCGCGCCGCTCAAAGCCAAACGTTAGGTTGGCAAAGATGGGGCTGTCACCGGGATCAGTCGCACGGCGCGATAACACGCGAACGCACTCAGAATGCGTCGTGACCGGATCTGACCCCGCGGGCGCCTCCATCTGGTCGACGGATCTGCCGGGTGTATTCATTATGGTCCCCTTCGGTCCATGACGGTCATTGACGTATCGTTGTTATATCATATATATCCGGGTTGATACAACTTATATTGCTTATGTTCGACCAAACGGCTACACTATCTTTAACATGTATAGGGCATTATAGGAGCATACGATGAATAAAAAAGTTATTATTATCAGCATTATCGCCGTTATCTTGATCGCAGGTGGCGTTGTCGCCTTCTTGTTTTTCACAAAGCAGTCGTCAAACTTTGACCCGACCGGTCCGCCGGTTGCCGTCGTTCCACTGGCGGCTGATCTGTCGCGTGATCTAAAAGCCTGTACGACTGTCAGCAAGGCAGACGTTCAATCAGCCCTTGGTGCCACTGCGGGGTCACTACAAGGTCCTGACAACATGGGCCTGATTTCGACTAAAAGTGGTGAACAATCGCAGGTCTGCGTATTTGCTTTCGTGACAGGCGGTACGATTAATGACAGCTTTAACATCGGCAACGCGTTCAGTATTGAAGTGTTTGAGCACAAAGATCAAGCATCCGTTGATAAAGACAAAACGGCAAAGTCAGTCGCTACCGTTAGCGGCATTGGTGATGCAGCGTATTTCTTTAATACCAGTACCGAAACAACGGTTCGCCACGAATTAAAAGTATATTCTGGCCTGAAGCACTATACGTTCACACTCGCACAGCCCGCTGACCAATCGGCCTTTTCAGATTCGACAGCACGTGCGGCACTAGAAGCAATTGCCACGTCAGCAACCTACTGATCATTGGTTTAAAAAAGTTGAGCCCCGTTCCATTACTGGAGCGGGGCTCAACAGTTTTGGAACAGGGCTGTTACGTGGTCGATACGGCGACGAGCGCGTCGATTCGCGCGACCGGGTTATTCAGGACGGCAGTCAGGGCATCCAGCCCAATCTTGCGCTCGGGATTGGACTCTGCGATCCACCTGCTACCAGCCTGAAGCCGCAGCACGATGTGTCGCAGGACGCGCTGATCGCCCAGGTGCAGCTGGTACTGACCGGTATACATCACGATGAACTCGGGAAGGGTGGCAAAGCGATGCGACACATACCGGTGGGTATAGACGTCGAACACAACCTCCAGCCACTTCAGGTCGGTCGCCATGAACCAGTACGTCGGATTCCTGTCGCCACCCGAGGGCTCGACGTTGATCGCGAACATGCTGATGCCACAGCGGCTGGTGACCTCGTCCGGGATGTCGGCGTAGCCGCTGACATCAACGAGAAAGTGTCCCAGGTTGCTGACATTGGCACGACGGAACTCGATGATTGCTTGCGTGATGAGCAGACTGATCAGGCGCTCCAGTTCTCGCGGGTCGATGACGAGCCCGCTGGAGGTGACAGTATCGGTGCTTGTGGACGTGTCCATGGTGTGACCTTTCAGATGGGAATGTGCGGACTCGGGATTACCCGAAGGTTTTGTCGCCGGTTGGCGATGATTTATTTTACCACTTTTTATGTTTTTGACAAATACAGCGTGCGGGTTGTACTAAACTGACAAAAATATCTATGTCATAAATACCTTTGTGACGTGCCCACATGGGCGTACGCGATGGTATAATGCTTATATATGGAATACTTCTTATTGCTCTCAATTGCGTTGTTTATCGGTGTTAGTGCATGGACTGTGTCATATGTCGGTAAAGAAAAGCACCGGACTATCAGCCAGCACGTGGCAAAATCACGCCTGACGCAAATTGTCTTCGGCGCAGTGGCGTTACTCGCGACGCTATTGGCCAGCTGTGTCATTTTCGCTGACATTCTCCCCCACTACCGTTCTAGTGAGATTGGATACGGCATATTTGGGCTGGTAATGGCCTGCTTTTTGGTGGCGGCCGTCGTTCCGTATATTAAAGGCACACGGCGTGGGCAGGTACATGATATCGCCGCCTGGGGCGTCTGCTATCTTATCCCTATCGCAATTTTTGTGTCACTATTCTGGCCGCTGAGCGATTTGGCGTGGCAACTGAGCTTTGGGTTGCTGATCGCCGTCTGTTTGCTACTGCTGCTTCTTGCGACCGTCAAAAGCTTACGTCGCCAGTTTCTAGGGCTTCAATCGCTGTATCTGGGTTTATTTTTCGTATACTTGGTTGTCATAACGTACCTATAAATGAAATGAAAGGGCCACCGCGAATGATCGTGGCTTCTACGGGATGATCCCGGAGCCCAATCATGTGCGATGGCTAGTGCATGGCCGCCTTGTCTGGTGCTTCGGTACCGCTCAGGAGTTCAGCACCACTTGATTGCCTGACCCTTTCGGTATCAAGGCGCTCTTGCTTGCTGTCGCTCGAGCGGACAAACGCTTCGTGAAGGCTTCGCGCTGCTGCAAGGGCCAGTGATGGCACCGCACTGCGGGTGTTGTAGCCTTCGATCCACGCATGTTCCGGACTGATACGGTGGACGAATCCACCCGACGGTCGATCGGACGGCAGCAGTGCCTCGATGAAACTTAGTGCCGGCAAGAAATCCTTGAATACCTTGTGCCGGTACTCGGGCGTGCTCGTCCAGACGATCCAGTCACCGCTTCGACTGATGAGCAGCAATACCCTCATACCACCGCCACGCTTGTCGTATGGCAAGTCAGCTTGAACGCCCAAGAAAAGCAACTGGAGCGTTCGAGACTGCCTGCTCAGCGACTTGTGCAACTCTTCGCGGTATTGCCGCCACGGACTGTTGTCGAGTTCGGGGTATGTTCGCCACAGGTGGTCTGTAACGTGCTCATACCCAGTGAAGTGGTCCATCGACGGCTTGTACAGTTCGTATATCTGCTGCAACACCTTCAGGTCGGTTCCTGATTCGTGCAGTTGTTCGTCCGACGGCTTCATGCCTTTCAGCACGATGTCGTCAAAGATTTGACTGGTGAGCGTACTCATTGACAGTCACATCCTTCCTTATTCTCAAAGTGATCCCTCCGGGCGTACCCTTGACAGAACCAGCGACCCATGGCCGCTTGACCATAATTATGTCGCATATTGGCTTAATGGCAAGCATGGGCATGATGGCATATACTGTAAATATATGTTTGGTACATTTTTACATAAATACCTGCGCGTGCCGTACCAGCTGCATGTTCACACAGACCGCAAGGGCGTATCGTCACGTGCGACTGTTTTATTACTGCATGGCATGGGCAATTCGGGAGCGTCATGGGACGCCATTGTTAAAAAACTGCCCCTTGATATCCGTGTGATATCAATCGATTTGCTGGGGTTTGGTCGGTCGCCAAGCCCGCGCTGGATGAAATATGATGTTCGTATTCAGGCGCAATCAGTTGCGCGTACGCTTCTGCGCATGAACATCAAAACGCCGTTGATCATCGTTGGCCACTCGATGGGCAGTTTGACCGCCATCGAAATTGCCAAAAGATACCCGTTGTTCATTAAATCGCTCATTTTATGTAGTCCACCGCTATACAGTAACGCCGAAGAACGCGAATTGCTGCCAAGCCAAGGCACAATGCTACGACGGTTTTATCAGTTAGTGCTGAAAAACCCACAATCGATCGTTCAAGCGGCGCCGTTGGCTGTCAAATTAAAAATTGTTGGCGATGCGTTTGATGTGACGGCAAAGAACGTTGATATTTACCTGGCAGCGCTCCAATCAAGTATTATTCACCAAACCGCGCTTCCTGATGTTTCACGCCTTCGTAAACCCATTCATATTATTCACGGCATTCTTGACCCAGTAGTGATTAAAAAGAACTTAGATCAGGTGGTAAAAGAT
>CALMQN010000069.1 GCA_937872185.1 uncultured bacterium | reverse complement strand
CGCGATCTTTACCAAGTTGATGGGCGATCAGGTTGATTTGCGTAAATCGTTTATCCAGAGTCGTGCGAAGTTTATCAAGGTTGAGGAATTGGATATTTAATTATGGATATTGATGAAGAAAACACAACACTAGAAGGTGATATCGTACCAGAAATCACCCAAGTTCACTCACGATTAGTCGAAAACCGTACAGTTGAAGACGTGATGGAAGACAGCTTCCTGCGCTATTCAATGAGCGTGATCATTGATCGTGCGCTGCCTGATGTGCGTGACGGATTGAAACCAGTACACCGCCGCATCCTGTATTCGATGGGCGAGCAGAACCTGCGTCCCGGTGGACGATTTCTAAAGAGCGCCCGTATTGTTGGTGACGTGATGGGTAAGTATCACCCACACGGTGACATGTCGATTTACTTTTCGATGGTCCGCCTGGCCCAAGACTGGGTGATGCGTTATCCGTTGGTTAACGGCCAGGGTAACTTTGGATCAATGGACGGTGACCCAGCAGCTGCCAGTCGTTATACCGAGGCTCGTTTGGGTCGTGCTGGTAACGAATTGCTGACCGACCTGGACAAAGACACGGTTGATTTTCGTGATAACTACGATGGATCTGAACAGGAACCGTCAGTATTGCCGTCAAAGCTACCAAACATTCTGTTAAACGGCCAAATTGGTATCGCAGTTGGTATGGCAACCAGTATCCCGCCACACAACCTGGGCGAACTGGTTGATGCCACGGTACATTTGATTGATACACCCGACGCAACAGTCGATGATTTGCTGAAATTTGTGAAAGGACCCGATTTTCCAACCGGTGCAATCGTGTATGGCGGCGCGCCAATGCGTCAGGCATATCAGACCGGTCGTGGAAGCGTTACTATTCGTGCCGTGACCTCTATTGAAGAGACCAAAAAAGGCCGCAGTCAAATTGTGGTCACCGAAATGCCATATGGTGTAAATAAGGCAACGCTTATAGAGAAGATCGCCGAATTACACAAAGATAAAAAAATCGTTATTAGCGACCTGCGTGACGAAAGTGCACGTGGCAAAGTTCGCGTGGTGATTGAACTGCGCAAGGACAGCTATCCAAAGAAGATTTTGAACCAGTTGTTTAAAATGACCGCGTTGCAGACCAGTTTCCACTACAACATGTTGGCATTGATTGATGGCATTCAGCCACGGACACTTGGTTTGCAAGAGATTCTGGCCGAGTTTATAAAACACCGTCAGATCGTGGTGCGTCGTCGTACCGAGTTTGAACTGAAGGCAGCAAAGGCACGCGCACACATTTTGGAAGGTTATAAGATCGCCTTGGATCACATCGATGAAGTTATTAAACTGATTCGTGCCAGCAAAACAAGCGAAGATGCCCAAGCGGGATTGCAAGAAAAATTT
>CALMQN010000068.1 GCA_937872185.1 uncultured bacterium | reverse complement strand
CGGCTTTGGTTGCCGCTATCGAGGAACTGGGCAAATTGCCTGGTGTTGGCGCGCGTACTGCCGAACGCTACGCGTATTTTTTGCTGCGTGCCGAACAGCGCAGTAGCGAGAAGTTGGCCGCTGCGATTACGCAACTGCATGCAGGTGTTAAAAGTTGTCCCATTACTTTTGCGTTGATTGATAGCGACGAAGAAGTATCATCGCTTTATAGCGACCCAAGCCGAAATAAGAAGATTATTGCCGTCGTCGAAGAGCCGCTTGATATTATCGCGCTGGAACGAACCGGCCAGTTTAACGGTACCTACCACGTACTGGGTGGTGCCATTAGCCCAATTGACGGTGTCGGGCCAGAACAGCTTCATATCCCCGAACTTCTGAAGCGCATCACCAGCGACGACGTCGAAGAACTAATTATTGCCACCAATGCCAGCGTAGAGGGCGAGTCAACCGCACTATTTTTGCAGCGCCACATCTTAGATGCCGGCATAACAGTCACCATGAGCCGTTTAGCGCGCGGTATTCCCGTAGGCGTCGATTTAGAATACGCCGATCAGATTACCTTGACCCACGCTCTTGAAGGCAGACGCGCACTTTAACCTCGTGCGTTAAAGCATGAAAAGTGGTATAGTATGCCACAGTCTCCACTCCCCAACAGAAAGGTGAGACATGTTGTTTGAAATCGTGCCAGGCATCTGGCAAATACGTGACGCTACGAGATCCGAGTTGCACGCTGTCACCCGGAAGAATGATGACGCGATTGAGTCGTCGCTCCGCGTCGTCAAGATCTTCGCGAGCGTCCTCGCGATCTTCGCCGCCCTGATCACGGTCGCCTTCATCTGGCCGACCGCTGGGACACAGTGGCTACGGACATATTGGCCGGCCTTCGGCTTCGCGATAATTGTTGTGGTTGGTTCGTGGGTCGAGCTTGATATCCTGACGAGGTATCGTGATAAGGTTGCGCTTGAACTTAACTACGGCAAACTTCGTAGTCGGTTCGTCCGCCGCGTCGACCAAAGCTTCGGCATGGTCATGACAGCCGAGGTCATGGACCTGGTTCGTGGTCCGCGAGGTTCGTATTACCGCCGAGGATTGGCGCGGTTCCTGAGCGACCCAGCAGTCGTCGAGTGGGACAAGGCCACACGGTACTGGTACAGCGCTGTCGAAGCAGCGAAGATCGAGTCGTGCTACCTCGTCAACGCGTATGTCATCAACGAAGCCAAGCGGACGCTCGA
>CALMQN010000067.1 GCA_937872185.1 uncultured bacterium | reverse complement strand
AGCGGCCGTAGCCTCCAGCCGGCGTCCGGCGCTGTCATCATTAATTTGCTTGTGGATGTACAGCGCTTCGCGAATTGATGTACCGGCAGCAATCCAATAATCCACACGCTCCGAACTGTGCGCACCGATCTGCAGCTTAAAGCGGATCGTCGAATCAACTCGGCCGTGTTCGACATTGCCGCCACTCAACTCGCCGTCATCGGCGTCACGATACGTGCTTTCATGACCTTCGATGCCAAACAATCCGATAGTATACTGATCAAACGTATTATCGTTATAGCGGCCACCAATAATAAACGCTCTGCGGCCACGATAATGCAAGATGGCATCACTATTGGGCAGATACTGCCCTGTATCGCTATTGCTACGTGAATCACCAATGACAAAGGCCTGATGCATGAACAGCCGTATATCACGTTCTTGGTCGCGCTCGTTGATAACGTGAACGGTACGCAGAAACGCACTTTGGCGTGCGTCAACGCAGTCATCAAATTCGATAATTATGCCCATGGCGGCATTTTTGGCGACGGTATGACCAATTAATGAATCGTGAGGATAACTAAATGTCAGCTCCCATGATCCATCGTCAAGCCAGCTGATGACTCCATCAGTCCAAATACCGACACGGTGCCTCAAATTTTTACCAGCAGAGTGGTTTTCCAGCCCGACATACGGAAAGTAAAAATCATGTACCAGGCCATATTTATTTAATCCAACGTGCAGTTCGCCGTTGCTCAGAACGATTGGCCTAGCCATTAAGGCCTCCTGCTTTGTGGTCGCTATGCAGTCGAAAGCGGATATCGCGCATGGCGTTCATAAAATACAAGAATGCGTCGTACGGTGATTCATATGGGCTGAAATAGGCGTGTACGTCACCATCGGTAAACCACTTGGTACACATGTAATACACGTGATCCGATGTTTGCAGCTTGCGCCAGTCAGATATCAAATCGAGGTCGCCGGTGCGCAGGATGTCGTTCTCCATCGAATACAGATGCCGTAGTGCTTCGCGCTGCATGTCATTACCCAACCATGCCGTAAGGTCACGTTCGGTGTCAGCCCAGGTCACAGTGTTTGGCATACTTAGTTCACCGACAGGCTCGAATGCTTCGATGGCCTCTGACGCGGTGTAAAAGGTGTTGTCTGGGTTTTCCAACCATTTGCCGACAAATGACGCAAAGAACTCAAAGATGCCCGTGTCTTCCCATTGGTGTTCGCCAAATGTTTCGTAATCCATAAATAAGTTTACGAGTGATTGACCCTCGATTGATGCGTTTGCCCAGTCACGGTACGTGTCGGCCGTCAGTGGCCACTCGGGCCAAGCCCGGTTGCCAAAACGAAACGCCAAGTCATCACTAAGGTGATAATTTTTGAGCAGTAATGCAATGTTTTTAGTACCAGTCGGGCGATAGACGTGATTTGGGCTACGCCATTCCAAAACAGGATCCCAACCTTCGGCCAATATTCCCTTAAACCCGTATTGATCAGCCCACTGCGCAAGTTCGTCGTTATAGGCAAGTTCGGTGTTGCGAAATACTTTTGTTTCGACACCAAACAGTTCGCGAATCTTTGCCTTGTGGGCTTCGACCTGTCGTTCAAACTCATCACGGCTATAAAAGAAGGCAAGTGAGTGATAGTACGTCTCGGCGATAATTTCTACCTGGCCCGTCGCGACCAATCGCTTAAAGCTGTCCAGTACATCTGGCGCCCACTTTTCGGCTTGTTCAATGAAGGTACCGGTAATACTAAGTGATACTTTAAAATCAGGGTACATCGCAAGCAGTCGTTCCAAAAGCGCGTTCATCGGGCGGTATGATTTGTCTGCGACTTTGCGCAGTACACGCTCGTTATTGCGATCAGTATCAAGTGACGGCTCGTCAAAATAATCATGGTTTACTGCTGTATCAAAAATACTGTACTGTCTGATACGCAGCGGCTGATGCACATGCAAATACAGCGTTATGCCGCGCTTGATCATACCAATACTCCCTGGGTCGTGTTGGCGTATATGCGCAAACAATCGTTTGCTACATCTGACCAGGAAATGCGGTCATACTCGTTCATCACATTTTTGCGAAGGGCATCTTTAAGGGAGCTTGACGTGGCAATACCCACCATTTGATCCGCCAGCACGTCAACGTCCCAAAAATCATATCGAAAGATGCTGTTCAGTACTTCACCAACTCCTGATTGGCGCGTAATGATCAGGGCGTTGTCATGATGCGCCGCTTCAAGCGCTGTCAGGCCGAATGGTTCGCTGACCGAACTCATCACAAAGATATCAGACACGCTGTAAGCATCGCGCCATTGTTTGCCGCGGACAAATCCGGTAAAAAATACCTTGTCGGCAATGCCCAGTTCGGCTGCAAGCGCAATCAATTCGTCACGCTGTTCGCCGTCACCAGCCATCAAAAAGGCAAATTTGTCATATTTTTGACTGGCACGTGCAGCAGCCCTAATAAAGTGCGTCAGTCCCTTTTGAATCGTAAAGCGCGTGACGGTGCTGACGATCGTATAGCCTTCTTGCTTTAAAGCCTCTAGATAGCGATACGTGCGAAAATCGTACAAATACCCATCGTCAAAGCTAGATGGATCAAGCGCGTTATGAACAACCTCAATCTTGTCTTCGGAAATGCCATATTTTTGCATGATGATGCTTTTCGTAATATTGCTGACGGCGATAATGCGATCGGCCATCATTAATCCTTGATATTCGATCTCGTGTACCAGCGGATTGCCGCCGTCGGTACCAGAACGATCAAATTCGGTGGCGTGAACGTGCACGATAAGTGGCGCATTGGTTAATTCTTTGGCGCGCATACCGGCTTCCATTGTTAACCAGTCGTGGGCGTGGATCGCATCGGGGACGGATGTCTCTACGAACTGTTCCACAAACTGGACGTACCGTTTTTGCACGCCGCGCATATCTTTCAGATTGTTCATATCGGCCTTTGTCAGATCACCAGTAATCACGGTTTTACTGTCATAGGCACCCAAACCATATCTTTCAAGTGGGGTAAGCGGTGAGGCGCTGTGAATCGTCATAAAATCAATGCCAGGGTGCGCGGCAGTATAGGGAACGACAAAGTCGATCTTGGCGCCGGCAAGCGCAAGAGCCTTTGACATGTGATAACATGCCACTCCAAGGCCACCGCTATTGTGAGGAGGAAGCTCCCACCCGAGCATTAATATGTTCATACCCTGTTAACGAAAAGCCATACGGCTAGCCGGCCACTCCTTTATTTTTACACGTGATGTATGGCTTTATTATAGGCCGACGCTTATGCTTTTACAACACTTCTAACAGGTGAAGTTGTGCACAGTTACAAGTCAATTTCGGGTTGATCATGGGCTCGCCACGCAGTCATCGCGCGCGCAAGCGGCAGGATACGAGTATATCCATATAATTCAATCAAACGACGCGCAATATATCCTGGCCCGCCAGCGACGTATACGCCGTACCATTCGACATAGCCCCAGCCATGACCGACAGGTAGCCCGCTTGGCGGTTGTTTGGGTCGAAACCCGCGTAAAGGCCTGCCTGAAGCAACCCGCGCCAGGTGCTTGGCAATAAATATGCCTTGATCAAACGCCGGCCATGCCAAGCCGCTATATTTTACTGTGTTGTTATCGCCAAGGACGTATATGTCACGATACGCTTCCAGATACTGATTGACATTAACGCGACCATTTGGCGCAAGTTGAAAGTAATGACTATTAGCAGCAAAGAATGGATTATTTGCGACACCAGACGTCCAGATAGCCGTCTTTGTGCTTACTTTTTTACCATCAATAGTCACCGTATCGTCATCAAGCGCTTGTACCTTATGATCCGTCAGAACGCGTATCCCCATTTTTTTCAGCCGGCGCATCACCAAACGCTCGGCGGTTTTCGATGAACGCGGGATAATGCGGGGAGCTGCTTCAACAAGAGTCACCCGCGGCGTCCCATGGAGTCCCGGGTTTAACAGCTTGACCTCGCTAAGATATTCGTACAGTGCACCAGCAAGTTCAACGCCAGTTGGGCCCGCGCCAATGATAAAATAATTTTTATCTAGGTGTTTATCAACCGCAATCTCATCCTTAATATGCTGGGTGAAGGTATCAATCTCGGATAGCGACTTAATGCCGTATGCGTGCTGAGCCATGCCGTTGATGTTAAAGAATGTGGTCACCGACCCCAGTGCCAGTACAAGCTGGTCATAGTGGTAGCTTTTGTTGGCGCCGATGATAAGATGCCGGTCAGGGTCAACCGCATTGACCGTATCGTTAACGACAGTAACATTAGTTCGACCTGCGAAAATCTCGTCTAAGGGTAAGATTGACTCGGCCTTACTTTTACCTGTTGCGGTTGCGTAAAGCGTCGCGTGGTGCAGAAAATATGTTTCATCCGATATCAGCGTTATGCTTCCGATTTGGCGTTTACTTAGTTCAAGTGCCGCCTTAACCCCAGCAAATCCACCCCCGACAACAACTGTATGCATGTATTCCCCTTATTCTTCGTAGTTATGCTTATGGTAGCAGATTATTATTCGGCTTGCCACTTCCAATTGCCAACCTCTGCCATATCGACACCATGCAAGTTAATGAACTCTGAATGTTCGACTAACTTTGTTTCCATGGCAACTTTTAACTGTCGCGCGGCATCACTTTCCAGCCCTGTACGTTCGATGACATCCATTACCAGGTGGAACCGG
>CALMQN010000066.1 GCA_937872185.1 uncultured bacterium | reverse complement strand
GCCTCGGTAGCTCAACTGGATAGAGCAGATCCGTCCTAAGGATAAGGTTGTAGGTTCAACTCCTGCCCGGGGTACCAAAAAATTATGAGTAAAGAAGACGATACTACTGATAAACCAAAGGCACTCGACTTCGAGGGTCAGCGAAGTGGTGAAGAGCTGTTGTTTGTGTTTCGGCGCCACATCATATCAATGCGCAAAGGTTTTTACTTGCTGTTGATACCGCTATTGATCACGGCTATCCCACCGCTGATCTGGCAAAGCAACCTTGAGCTATTTTGGTTGCCAGTGGGTGGACTTGCGCTTGGATTGTTGCTTTTCTCGTATCACTTTATTTTGTGGTATTTCACTATCTATATTGTGACCAACGAACGCATCCGACAGGTGACGCAAAAGGGCTTTTTTGGTAAGGACGTGATCGAGCTGCGCCTGTCCAAGATTCAGAACATAAGCTATAATATACCAGGCTTTACTGGCGAAGTTTTTCAGTTTGGAACCATTGTTATCCAGACATTTGTGGGCGATTTGGTCATCAACCAAGTCGAGCATCCCGACAAGACATATAACAAACTGCAAAATGCCGTCAATAACGCCGTCAAACACGAAGGAGAGTATGAAGAAGTTACTAGCTAAGTTACGTAAGAAGGAAAACGACGCTGCCTCTTCGCGTATCACGAACGAGACGGTTGCCGAGCACCGCGAACGAATCTTGGCTGGTGGACGCAAGTTTAAGTATCCATTGCAGTACGCGCGTCACCGCCTGGTGTTTAACGCCATTATCATCAGCATTGTTGCGGTCATCGCTATTATTGCTATTGGGTACTGGCAATTGTACTCGGCGCAGAACACCGGCGTATTTATGTACCGCGTTGCGCGCGTAGTGCCTGTTCCTGTGGCGTCAGTTGACGGTCAACCGGTATCGTACGGTGATTATTTGATGCGTTATCGCGGCGCCATCCACTTTTTAGAGCAGCAAGAGGAAGTTAGTTTTAAGAGTGAAGACGGCCAGCGCCAACTGGAATACTATAAACAGCAAGAGTTGCAGAACGCGATTGTTGAGGCGTACGCCCAAAAACTTGCAAACAGTATGGACATTACGGTCAGCGACGTTGAACTGGAAGCAACACTCAAGGCCCAGCGCCAATCAAGTAACGGTGAAATATCGCAGCAAACACAAGAAGCCTCAATCTTAAGTAGTTTTGGCTGGAGCCCCGAAGAGTATCGCCAGTTGGTAAAAAGCGCGTTACTGTTACAAAAAGTATCATACGCGATTGACGATAACGCCAAAAAGATCAGCGATGATATTGCCACACAGGTAAGCGCCGATGGCGCTAACTTGCAGGCAATTGCTGATGCTACCGGTAAAAGTACTGGTGCACAGGTAGCGTATGGTGCATCTGGACTGGTATTAAAGACCAACCAGGATCACGGTTTGGCGATCGAAGCCAGCAAGTTAGAACGAGGCAAGGTATCGGGTGCAATCAAATCAACGACCGGCGATGGGTATTACTTTGTACGACTGCTTGATAGCAATGATACACAGGTAAGTTATGAATACATTCAGGTACCATTGTCTGAGATGACCAAACGAATCGACGGTTTAGAGAAAAATAAAAAAATTGTTCGCTATATTTCGATTAAAACAGATACCACGCAACCATAACAAGAGGAGCATTCGATGTTCACGTTACCAGATTTACCCTACGCATATGACGCATTTGACCAATACATCAGTAAAGATATTATGCAGTTGCATCATGACAAGCATCATAGGACATATGTCGATAAACTCAATGCTGCTCTAGCGACCGAACCGTCGCTTACAGGACGCAGTATCGAGGAATTGCTATCGGGCGTAAATGATCTTCCGCAATCAGTTCAGGCTGCTGTACGAAATCACGGTGGTGGTCATTATAACCACAGTTTATTTTGGCAGTGGATGTCACCAGATGGCGGGGGTCAGCCAACGGGCGAGCTGCTCGCTCGCATTGAACAGAAATATGGCAGCTTTCAGGCATTTGTTGATGAATTTACAACGAAGTCACTGGGCGTATTTGGCAGTGGCTGGGTATGGCTGCAGCCGGATATGTCAATTATCACAACGGCCAATCAGGATACGCCAATTGCACAGGGCCTGCCGGAACCGTTGTTGGGGCTGGACGTATGGGAACATGCGTATTATCTGGACTATAAGAACAAGCGCGACGAGTATGTGAAGTCGTGGTGGAATGTCGTTAACTGGGACTTTGTCGCCAGTCGAGCGCAACAATAATGACCCATCAGGGACAGGGGTGACGTGATAGACCTGCAAACGTACGGATATGATGATTATTATAAAAACGCCTTTACGGTGCTTGGCCTTGGCGACTGCCTACCCGCACGTGTGGTTGCCGACTACGGTAGTTTTTTAAAAGCCGTCACGCCTGACGAGGTGGAGGCTGAAATTGCTGGTGCGTTGACGCATGATACCGACACGTATTTGTTACCAAAGGTTGGTGATTGGGTGGCGCTACAACCAGGTGATGGCGGGCGGGCAACGATTCGGGCGGTCTTGCCGCGCAAAAGCGAGATTAGTCGAAAAAGCGCTGGCAGTTCGAACGCTCGCCAGGTACTGGCTGCCAACGTTGACGTTGCGTTCGTCGTACAGGCATTGGACCAAGATTTTAGCCCGATGCGCCTAGAGCGCTATAGCTATCAGCTGCGCCAAAGTGATATCGAACCCGTCTTTGTATTTAACAAGGCCGACAAGGCATACGATATCGACGAAAAACTGGATGTTATTAAACAGGCCGGTTTTGCGTATATCATTGCAACCGCTAATGCAG
>CALMQN010000065.1 GCA_937872185.1 uncultured bacterium | reverse complement strand
CCCCCAGGACGCAAACCTATTTTAACAGTTCATCGTTTTGATGATAAACGATTGGATGTGTATGAGTTTATTAGAGGTCAAATAGCACTTGGGCGCCAAGCCTATATTGTTTATCCGCTTATAGAAGAATCAGAAAAATCGAAATAAGGAATACGCCGGATATTGCCAGGATAGTTGGGCGTGAGTGCTTTTGACGTTTCAGTATTGCCTGCAACAGCGTAAAGCCGCTGGCGACTACCAAAAAATAGGCAGCAAAGTAGATAAAGGCGGCCGGTGACGTCCAGGTGTTGGCAACGACCTCGGCGCTATACATCTGTACCAACCACTGGCCAAACAGTGTGGCGTGAGGCCATGAAAAACCAACCAATGCGATCAGTAGTGATACCACTGGCAATATCGTGCGCCACAAACGGAACTTGCCCAGCATCACAAACCCAAGTAGGAAAATGATGTATAGCGATACGATACCAAGCGCGATAAATGAAAACCATTCTGCTTTTGTTGATATGTACTGATCAGATTGTGATACAAAATACTGCAGCACAATTGTCCAGATCAATCCCAGACCACCAACAGCAATGGTTGCACCGATCCAATGGAACAAGCGTCCGTCGGTCGGAACGATCGGAACTTTTTTTGATGATTTTCTCTTTGCGGGTGTCGATGATTTTTTAGTAGCCATAATACCTTCTATACTAACTCTTTTTTTAATTTTTCGATAATCATAACCGGCGTTGGATCAACGTTATTTAATATCGCAACATAAATACTGACAAAATCGGCCAAAATGCAGCCCCACAGCAGCTGTTCAATCAGCGTCTCGCCCTTCAATGTAACAGTAATCGCCTTGGGCCGCATACCGCTCAGCAAGCGGTCAGATATTTCAAATCGTTTCAGGATCTGCGAATGTTCGAATGGGCTAATCAGGTCAAAGATGACAAATGGCTTTTCAACCGGGTGTGATGTCCAACCCAAAAATTCATTGTGGTTAAATTCGGGATACTCATTCCAAAATGCCACATTCTTGGCGTTTTCATTCCAGCTGATCTTCCACTTGTAAGCAACCGGTGCAGTCAACGCGCCGCCATAAATCACCGGAGTCTTGCCCACGGCCTGCATTGCCAGTTGCTTAGCATAGTTTTGGTCGGTTGGGACGCTTGATGCCCACTTGGCTGACTCCATTTTGATGCGCCCAGTGGCAGCCGCAACTTCATCAAATTTTTCGCGGTCAATCACGCCAAAATTAATCAACAGCGCCAAAAGTGCGCGCAGATCATAGCTGACTGCCATCCGCGGTTGCAGATTTGCCGGCACTGATACATGCGCAATTTTGTAACTACCTGCCTCGTCGATCAGCTTGCCCCCAGCTGCAATAATACCCAGCTGCGCGCCGCGCACTTCAGCTTGCGATAATGCGCTTAGCGTTTCTTCCGTGTTGCCCGAATAGCTGCTGGCGATAAACAACGTGTTTTTACCGACATAGGCTGGCAAATCATAACTTCGTAGCACGTCAAACGGCACACCGATCTCGTCCTTCAACCACGCTTTTACCAGCACTGCTGCCAAACCTGATCCGCCCATGCCAGCAACCACAACATTTTTAACTTCGCGGTCGTCGTGATCCTCGTTCCAAACCATCGCCTCAAACTCTTCCTGCGAATACTCTAACCCAGCGACACCCAGCGCATCCTCTGGATCGTGCTGCTTAATATAGTTAGCATCGTCTAACATGTGTCGCCCCTGTGTTCGTATTGCCCAGCCATATACGTCTATGATACAGTATTTAGTAACAAAGCATAAGTAGGATAACGGGGTGGGCCATGGACATTAATCCGCAAACAACGCAACCAATTAGTGACGACCAAGAACTGGCCAAGGTACTTGCTGGTGTCAACCAACAAGCCGACGAGGCCCTGCAGTTTGAGGAAACTCCCGTTCTGCCAACTCCAGGCGTCGTGACACCTGCTGCCGACAAGGACGACGCTAACGCGCCCATCCTTGGATACAATGCCCCTGGTACCGAAGCTCCCGCCACAAGTCCCGTGCCACCAACTCCTGCTGCAGCCGCAACCCCCGCTGCTGGCGCTACCGACCTTGAAAGCATCAAAAAGGGTGCACTCACCCAGCTTCGTCCACTGGTCGACAAACTCGACCTTGACCCCGAAGAAAAATTTGACACCTACCTACTGCTTCTTCGTTCAACCGATGACCAAGCCCTGATCGCACCCGCCTACGCAGCCGCCCAAGCCATCACCGACGAATCACGCAAAGCCCAAGCCTTGCTGGACGTCATCAAAGAAATCGACTTTCTTTCAACCCCCAAACAATAAGCGGTTTGACCCCTTGTAATTTGGCGTGTTTTGTGCTATAATTTTGCTATGTCCGCCGTCGAAACCACCATATCGCACGCCGATAACGATACTCGCCCTGAAATAGAGCGTATCAAATCTCATATTGAACATTTGCATGCCCAGCTTGTTGATTTTGCCCCAGCGATGAATGCAGTCATGCAGGCGCGTCATGATCTTTATAATCCTGTCGGTACCCTGCTTGAAGGAACGCATCCCGTTGTTGACGATCAGTTATACAAAGAGCCTACCTATAACAAAGAATTCATCAAAAATGACCTGGACTTTCGTGGTGGTCGTGAATATCACGAGGAAAAAGAGACGTTTGACGACGTTGACGTCGATACCGAAAAGCAAAAGGCAGATACACCAGAACTTCGCCGCGCAAAACGTGAATTTCGTCGAATGATTATCCCAATCGCGCAGGAATTTGGATTTGTCAGCAAGCATCCTGGCGAAAAAGTCACCGACCCGCGCGCGCTTCGGATTGGCATGCTGGAAAGCGAACTCGAACCTATATCCGAGCCCGTCGAGGCAATCTTCGTTCCGACTGCTGCTGCCGTATCAAACCCAAAGCGGCTCTACCACGCATTTCGTAGTATCGAATCAGGCGCAGTCAAAACGTCGCGTATCATCGTCCCGTCATGCGAACGAATTGCACCCCCGGCCGAAGCCGCATCACTTGAAAAAGCTGGTTTCCGACCTGGCGCAACCGAGATCGAACAAGCTATCTTTGCCGCTGAAGACTTACTGGGCATCAAAGTAAACATGGATTATACAGAAATCCCCGTCCACTACGGTACAGGTGACCTAAAAGCAAAAGTTTACACTACCTCTGCTGTTATTGGCGAGCAGCACGTTCAAATCGACTTTGTCGCTGCCCCTTACGACGCACGCCGGACAATTAATGGCGGCGGCCTGGCTGTACGTGCTGACACAGCCGAGGTGTTCTCGGCCGCCGGTGAACTTGTCGACAACACAGAAGGTACCGTTTTGGTCGTCTCGCATGATGCCTGGATTCCCTACCAGGGTGTTATCGCCGAAGATACACTGGGCCTTCAGCACAATAAGAAAATCCTAACAACAGGTGCATATAATGCAGAGCGTCTGTACTTCCGCGAAGAAAACGGCGAAAAGATACTTGATATAAAAGCGGCCGAAGCCGTTGTTGATGAGATGGCAAAGGTCTATGACGACATCACTAAGGCAATTATTCGCGCCGAAAACGAGATTACGTTGTTAGAAGCATTCGAAAACCCTGTGCCGTCATTCGCCACATTACGCGAGGGTAAGTCAATCTATCGATCACTTCCCATTGACGCATCAAATGAGCGATACAACGAACCCCTCGTTAATATTGCAGATCTTGGTATCGCAGGACAGTCATACTATTCACGCCCTAACGCGACCAGCGGCGACCCAATTCCTGAAGTAAAGCCAGAGGTATACCTGCGAGAATCAGAAGCCCAACTGCTTGCGGCCATCAACAAGCAGCTGGAACATCCCTTAGTCACCACATTCTTTGGCGGCGAAGTAGAACTATATGTCGAAGACGGTACTCGACTCGTCAGCGTTCAAGATGACCTCTACGAAACAATCGTCCCCAACCTCGTCCGATCCAACCATCCAGAGCTTAGCGAAGATCAAGTATACGAACGCCGCGATAACATCATCGCCAAACCATCATTCGATCCAAACAGCCCTTCGCCTCACGCAACGGGTGGTGCACATGACGTTATCCTGCGCTACAAACAAGCCGACAAAGGTTTTGTCCCTGATGTAAACGTACCAATGGGTCACTACGACGGCGAGACAAGCGAACGCTTGAACCCAGATTATTTCGAATACCACACACCGACTAACGATGATGAGCGTACCGCTCAGCGCAACCGCCGTGCATTCTTTGCCATCATGTCAGGTGCTGCCTTCAATACGCCCACAGGCATCGCTACCAATCCGACCGAATGGTTCCACATGAGCCGCGGCGATCAGTTGGCCGCATATGTCACAGGGTTACCCGCCTACTACTCATTCCCACCGGAGCATAGCTAATGGCACATGAATTTACGACAACAAAGCCAGCTATATTTGATCGTGCCGATCTAGACTGGCTACAATACGTCGAGACACGCCGGGCGGATAAAACAAATATGACCGGTAATATGAGTGACGACCCCCGGGTGCTCAATCGCGACACTTATGACCTGCTTCAGCCAGGTATTCCCTTTGAAGTGTGGCTTGATCAAGAACAAACAGCCGTAAATGAACGCATTGCCGCCATCAAAAGCCTTTACAACTTCTCAAAGATTGGCCGACCCCGTCCCGAACATGGAGTGACAGTCATCCAACTCGACAAAGACATCGACAGTGTATCTGATGAAAATGACGCTACTAACCGAATTTTTGCCGACGCGACGCTTCTGACGACCCCCGGCTATGCCAGTATGATCCCGCCCGCTGATTGCATCGTTGCGACCGTCGCCTATCCCTCAAAAAAAGCAGTTGGGCAAATTCACGTCGGCTTTCGTGGTGCAGCCCGTAATATAGTTGCATCAAGCCTAGAACAATTCAAAGACAAAGGCCTCGACCCATCTGAGGCAGTTGTTTATTTCAGCCCTCATGTGCAAAGCGGCTTTCCGCTTAATGAAGCAGAGACTGCCGAACTGTACCAAATATTAGACAGCATGCCCGTCGAGCAACGCCGCACCGTAGAGAAATACCTTCGCGGCACAACCTCACATCCAGTGATGGATCTGACTGGACTTGCACTTGATGAGTTTCGCCAATCGCACGTGCCTGACGATAATATCCAGACCAGTGCACAAGACACTTTTAGTGATCCCACTCTGTTCTCAGATTTTAAAAAGAACGGTCACAGGTATACAGGACGGTTCGGCGTTATCGCTGGCATAAAGGAAATATCGTAACTAGGCCCTTTGGTATAATTGATCCATATGGCACGAACTAATAATGCACATCTCCCGGACGCTAACGAGCTATCATCTATCTTAGATACAGAAGCTGTTCGTGATGTCCCCACGAGTAACATTAGCCTTCACTTCCCAGATTTCACTGCCATCGAAAATATACTCGCCCATTTTGATATAACAAGCGATTTGTTTACGAACAATCGGCTGGACATCCACCAGGCAGTTCGACAGGGCGACGAGTTATTACAGCTTCTTATCGAGCGCATCCTACATAACCCCGACAAGCAAGCAATTCAGCTCCTCGATGCTGCCTATGACTATCTGTCTGAACAGGATGTCCCTAAG
>CALMQN010000064.1 GCA_937872185.1 uncultured bacterium | reverse complement strand
TGTATGGTTGGATTTTCCATTTGGTGAAGATGTATCGGTATATAAAATTGGCCACACCGAAACTGGGGGAGGCAAAATGTTCGCATTAGTATCGGATAACGCCAAGCCATTACAGGTTAGTCTGAAGTGTGATCCGCTGCTGGCCGAGCGTCTGCGCGAAACATACGAAACGGTTTTGCCGGGGTATCACCTAAGCAAGAAGCATTGGAACACGATTTTGATGACCGGTCAGATACCCGAAGACGAGTTTCGTAGTCTGGTGAGTTTAAGCTATCGCCTGGTGAACGGCGAAGACGTACCAATTAGCTAAGCGTCAGTTGCGTTAAAATCTTCAAATGATTTTTGGGTTGGTTGTAGGTTAGTGTAGGCACCGTCCAAAAATGTCTTTAGGTCAGCGTTATCAGTCGATGTGTTGATTTGGCGCATCAAAGCGACGATCAATTCTAGCTGATAGGCAATTTCGCGGGCGTAGGTACGGTCATAGTTGACGTTCAAGCGGGCATCTTCCAGGCGGCTGAGGATATCGGTACCAGATTCTGATGCAACAACTTTCGCATCAAGGCTGGCGACATCGATCTTATCTTTTTTGAGCGGATCGACAATGTTGCGATTAATTTGGGTCAGGTTTATTTTTAAATTGCTGTTAAGCGTGCGCAAGGTCGAGCTTTTTAACTTATCTTTGGCGTCGTCTGTCAGCTTTTCGGTCATTATCAGCTTTGCAGCTAGTTGTTGTTCGGGCTTACTTGACCCACCGCTATTCAGCACGATAGCTAGAATGATTACGATCAGGACGGCCAGTGCCAATGCGCCGGCAATCATCAACTGCATGCGACTAAGCCCCCAGCGCTTTTTGGGTCCTTGCGGTGCGATCTGATTCAGATAATCAGTCGAATAAACTGGCGGCGTCTGTTGATTGGGATACATGGCCCTATTTAAGCATAAGAGATAACAGAGGTAAAGGATGCTATACTAAAACTATGCAGGATGCCAAGGAAGAAGTACGGGCACGTCTGAATATTGAGGATGTGATTGGGGAGTACGTCCAGCTGAAACGAGCGGGGCGTAACTTTAAGGGCCTTAGCCCGTTTAGCGGCGAAAAAACACCTAGTTTTTATGTCAGCCCAGACAAACATATTTGGCACGATTTTTCTTCGAATAAGGGCGGTGATGTGTTTACTTTTGTGATGGAAGTTGAAGGCATGGACTTTCGGCAAGCCTTAGAACATTTAGCGCGTAAAGCTGGCGTTGATATGTCGGTGTATGACAGCAAAGGTAGTCAAGAAATTGCGGCGCGTAAAAAGCGATTGTACGCGGTGCTTGATTTGGC
>CALMQN010000063.1 GCA_937872185.1 uncultured bacterium | reverse complement strand
AAAACTCACCGGCGGCGAGAGCGTGCATTTGTTGGATTGGCCAGCCGTCGGGCATATTAACGAACTGGTCGTGTCGGACATGGAACTGGTACGTGAATACGTCAATGCAGGGCTTAGCATCCGTGCGAAAGAGCATCAAAAAGTGCGGCAGCCACTGGCTAGTGTGACAGTGCCAACATTCGGCACGACCATCGATTTCAAGGATATTTTGAAAGACGAGCTGAACGTTAAAGACGTATTTGATGGTGGCGACGTATCACTTGATCTGTATGTGACGCCTGAACTTGCGCGCGAAGGTTTGATGCGCGAAGTGATTCGTCACGTTCAGAATGCCCGTAAGGATGCAGGACTAAATGTCGATGATCGTATTGTGCTGAGTCTGGCGACAAACGATGACGATGTACTGAGGGCAATCGATGAACATAAGGCAACCATTGCCGACGAGACGCTAGCAGTCGATATGACGCATGATGAATATGATTACAAAACGACGATAACTGTCGAAGGCGCCGAGCTGACGGTGTCACTAAAAAAGTCAGCGTAAGGCCAGCCCAAAGGGTCGTGTAGGTTGACATTTTAACGTGTTTATGCTAATATTAATGTATTAGGCACCCAAAATAAACACATGACACTTCTGACACACCTCCAATTTCAGCCCATTGATCCATCGTCCGACCAAGACGAAATTGATGACGCACATCAGGAACGCCAAGAAATTGATCTGAATGAACAGATCGATGAAGGTAAGCTGGAAGCGTTCTGGCAACAAGTCGAACAGGACATTCACGATGACCCTGAATGGTTTACTTTTTCCGACGAATAAGTCTGAAGATTGCTATACTTAGTATATGAATATTACCGATGCCGAGTTTGATGCACTGATTAGCCGTGCCATGGACGAGCTGCCACAAAAGTACATAAAGGGTTTGGACAATGTTGCTATCGTGTATGCCGATGATCCTGACGAACACCAGCGTACCAAGACGAATTTGCAATCGAATAGTCTGTTGTTCGGACTGTACGAAGGCATTCCACTGATTAAACGGGGCGCGGGCTATACGTTTGTCTTGCCAGATAAAATTACTTTGTTTAAAAACCCTATTTTGGCCGTGTCGCGGACGTCAGATGAGTTGTTTGAACAAATAAAACGGACATTATGGCATGAAATTGCCCACTATTATGGCCTGAACCATGCAGACATCCACAGATTGGAACACCCACGCTAGAAATGCTATACTGCGTATATCGTGGTAACGCTTAAGCAGATTAGAACAAAGGCACCAAAGTCGCTAAAGCGACGTATTAAGCATTTATTAGTGCCGCATGCCGCCAACCAATATCGTCCTCATTTGATCAGGTGGCAGGGGCTGGCGATCGTTGCCGTGTTGGCGCTATGTGTCCAGATTGGGTACAGTACGCTGTCATCTGGAAAGGTGGCCGTCCTTGGCCGCACTTCGACAATTAGTAGCACTGAGTTGTTAGACAAAACGAATGCCGAGCGCATGCTAGAAGGGCTGCCGTCACTAACGATCAACGCTAAACTTAACGATGCGGCGTTCATGAAAGCCAAAGACATGTTTGCGTATAATTATTGGGCACACGAATCGCCAACTGGCGTGACACCGTGGAAGTGGCTGGGTGATGCGGAGTATGATTATGATGTCGCTGGCGAGAACCTGGCCAAGAATTATACCGATGCATCGTCAACCGTGGCTGCCTGGATGGCGTCCGAAACGCATCGGGCCAACATACTGGACGAACGCTATAAAGATGTCGGTTTTGCAGTAGTCGAAGACGTACTGAATGGGCGCGAGACAACGGTGGTCGTTGCGTATTATGGCCGTGCAGTTGAGGGGATGGTATCTGCCGCAACTGACCAAAAAAAGATAGAAAATGCACC
>CALMQN010000062.1 GCA_937872185.1 uncultured bacterium | reverse complement strand
AAGCGATTCGTGAAGATATTGTAAAAATGCTGGAGGTTGCTGGAAGCGGCCACAGTGCCGGGCCACTTGGGATGGCGGATATTTTTGCCGCGCTTTATTTTAATATTCTGAATATCGATCCAAAGAATCCTGATTGGGAAGATCGTGACATCTTTTTGCTGAGTAACGGCCACACGATTCCGGTCCAGTATGCTGCCATGGCCGAGGCAGGGTTTTTTGACAAAGAAGAGCTGCTGACGCTTCGCAAATTAGGCAGTCGTTTGCAGGGGCACCCTGAACGCGAACGCCTGCCAGGGCTGGAGAATACCAGTGGCCCATTGGGAAGCGGATTGTCGCAAGCTGCGGGGTATGCGTATAGCCTGCAGTATATTGATGATATTAAACATCGCTGGGTGTATGTGATGATGGGTGACGGCGAACTGGACGAAGGCAATATTTGGGAAGCGGCGATGTTTGCCGGTAAAAACAAGTTGTCGCAATTGATCGCCTTTGTTGACCGCAATAATATTCAGATTGATGGCAGTACCGAAGATGTGATGCCACTCGAGAACCTGCGTGGTAAATGGGAATCGTTTGGCTGGCATGTCTTAGAGGTTGATGGGCATAATATTGCAAGTATTATTGAAGCAGCAAGTATGGCGCGGGCAATCACCAATCTTCCGACAGTTATTATCGCTCACACGATTCCTGGTAAGGGCGTTGATTTTATGGAATATGATTATCACTGGCATGGATATGGGAAGTCACCAGAAGATTATGTACTGGCCATGGAAAAATTACGCACATTGAACGGTAAAATTACGCACGAAGGGCAAGGAGTATGAGCCATTATCAGTTAGCCGACGATCTGTTCGGTGACGATGTTAAACAAGAACCAACGCGTGCTGGATTTGGTCGTGGCCTGAAGGCTGCCGGTGAAGCCAATGAGGCAGTTGTTGCGCTGTGCGCGGACTTGACTGAAAGTACGCAGATGCATTTGTTTCGTGATGCTTTTCCAAAACGATTTATCGAAATTGGTATCGCTGAACAAAACTTGGTAACCGTCGCATCGGGCCTGGCGCGCGCGGGAAAGATTCCGTTTACCAGCAGCTACGCTGCATTTAGCCCGGGGCGTAACTGGGAGCAGATTCGTACGACGGCTGCACTGAATAATCAGCCAGTTAAAATTGTTGGATCACATGCCGGTGTCAGTGTGGGGCCAGACGGTGCGACGCACCAGATGCTGGAAGACATCGCATTGATGCGCGTACTTCCAAACATGATCGTGGTAGCGCCTGGTGATAGTATTGAGGCTGAAAAAGCGACGAAAGCGATCGCCGAAAATGGCAAGCCAACGTATCTGAGACTTGCACGCGAGAAGACGCCTATATTTAGTGTTGATGAATCACCATTTGAAATTGGGCAGGCATACGTGCTGCGTGAGGGCGATGATATTAGTTTGCTTGGTACCGGTACGATGTCATATCAATTGCTGGTTGCGGCAAATATATTGGCCGAACAGGGGATTAATGCCGAAGTCGTCCATGTCCCAACGATCAAGCCATTAGATGAGGAAACGATTTTGACGAGTGTTCGTAAGACTGGTCGAGTGCTGAGCGCCGAAGAAGCCCAGATAAAGGGAGGATTTGGTGGAGCGATTGCTGAACTGCTGTCAGAAAAGCTACCGACGCCACTTCGACGCGTTGGCATGCTTGACCGCTTTGGCGAATCGGGTGCACCAAACGAGCTGTTGGATTATTTCGGGTTGACTGGTGCAAAGATTGCCGAGACTGCCAAAGAGTTTACCGACAACACTTCAAAATATCACCAAGAATACTAAAAAACCGGGGGGCAGACATGGGACTAACGATCAATCAAATACGAGACAACACAACGCGCGCACGGCACTTGATGCAACGCAGTCGTCAGCAGGGTTTTGCGGTCGGCGCATTTAACGTTGATAACCAAGATACAATGATTGCTGTTGCGCGTGCTGCACAGGCGCTTAATTCGCCGGTGCTTGTCGAGATTACGGCCGATGAAGTCAAAGCGATGGGTATTGATAACGTACGCGACATGGTTGATAACTATAAGGCAGAATACGGTATCGAGATCTATATCAATCTTGACCACAGCCCGACTGTTGAGGATGCCAAGCGCGGGATTGACGCAGGATTTGAATTTATTCACATTGATATATCAACCGCCAATCACGATGCGTCAGACGAAGAGATTATTAGCGCCACTAAAGAAATTGTTGAATACGCCAAGTTTACGGGTGCACTGGTTGAAAGCGAGCCGCATTATTTTGGGGGAGGGTCAAATGTCTTTACTGAGAACTTTGATTACGAAGAAATTAAAAAAACGTTTAGCACACCTGAAGGCGCTAAGGCATTTGTTGATGCAACCGGCATTGATACGTTCGCGGCCGCTGTCGGCAACCTGCACGGCAAGTACCCTGTTCCAAAAGAGCTTGACCTTGAACTACTGCAGCGTATTCGCGACGTACTGACTTGTCAGATTAGTCTGCACGGCGGGAGCGACACGCCACTACACTTTTTTACCGATGCAGCCAAGATGGGCATTAGCAAAGTGAATATCAATAGTGATTTGCGCTACGCATACCGTACGGGTCTGGAAAAGACACTGGCTGATAACCCTGACCAGTTTGCCGTCGTAAAAATTATGGAGCCAGTTCGTCAAGCAATCCAAGCAGTCGTTGAAGAAAAGATAAAATCACTCGGCAGCGAAGGCAAAGCCGTCCTGTAGGCAGGAATTTGATTAGTTAGTTTTAGTTTTTGCTTCGATGGCCGAGAGCAGTGACGTAAATGAATCCTGGAATTTTTTGACGCCTTGGCTCTCCAGGGTGTGTGACACGTCGTCCAGGTCAACGCCGGCGGCGTGGATGGCGTCGAGTGTCAGTTTGGCATCGACAATGTCTTGAAGCGTCAGTGACTGTGCGCTGTCGGGCAGGTGGTCAATAATGTTGCCGATGGTTTCTTCGGGCAGGGTGTTAATGGTGTGTGGAGCCAAAAGGCCTGTTACATAGAGCAAATCATCGTATTCTTTGTTTTTTGTAGAGGTCGATGCCCATAGTAATCGTTGAATAGCAGAGCTGTGGCCGTCAAGCACTGATGATTTGGCAAAGTTATCAAGGAATACGCCATATGCAACGCGTGCTTGGGCCAAGGCGGCTTTGCCACGAAGGGCCAATGCTTGTTCGGTACCGATAGCATCAAGTCGGGCATCGATTTCGCTATCGACACGGCTGATGAAGAATGATGCCACGCTGCGAGCATTGTTGATCATGCCAAGGGCATGCGTTGCCAGGTGTGCCTCGGCGATTTGCTTGTAGTGATCGATGCTGAAAATAAGTGTCACGTTGACGTTGATGCCTTCGGATAGGAGCGTGCGAATAATCGGGATGCACTGATCGGTCGCGGGGACTTTGATCATCAGGTTTGGTGCGTCGACCTCTTTCCACAAACGACGCGCTTGTTTAAGTGTGGCATCGGCATCATCGGCCAGGTTTGGCGATACTTCTAGCGAGACGTAGCCATCAACACCATTACTTTCGTCCCAGACAGGGCGCAGCAGTGCAGTGGCGGCTTTGATGTCTTGCTCGACGATGCTCCAATAAATTTCCTCGATTGTTTTGCCTTCGCCGGCAAACCATTTGATTTGATCGTCGTACAGGCTGCTGTGGGTGATGGCGTTTTCGAGGATCGTGGGATTGGATGTCAGACCGCGGATGCCGTCGTCAACATACTGTTGCAACCGGCCGCTTTCCAGCAGATCGCGGCTGAGGTTATCGAGCCAGGGACTTTGATCGAATACACTATGCAGTTTTTGGAGGTTGTTCATTGTCATTAGTATAGCAAAAGTTGTATCATAGTGCATATGGTTAGAATTTGCGCATTGGGTGCGGCATCACAAGACGTTTTTTTGTCAGGACACGATATTGTCAGTAGCAAAGATGAATCAGGCGCATTGGTTGAGTCGTTCCCGTTGGGTGCAAAAATAAATATTGAAAGCGCCGTGTTTAACACAGGCGGCGGTGCCACTAATGCAGCCGTCACATTCGCTCGTCAGGGTATCGAAGCAAGTTTTATTGGTAAGATTGGTCACGATGCAGCGGGTGCTGCAGTGATGAGCGAATTGGACGGCGATCATGTTGATACATCAGGCGTTATTTATGATCCAACATTGGGGACGCAGTATTCGACGGTACTGCTGGCAAATACGGGAGAGCGCAGTATTTTGATATATCGCGGTGCGGCCCATACGCATACGGCGGCTGATTACGAAGACGCTGATTTTACGGCGTATGATTGGCTGTATGTATCATCATTTGCCGGTGCAATGGATGCCCTGGAAGTTATTTTTACAAAGGCAAGAGAGCACGGAATCAAGATTGCTTTTAACCCAGGGCAAGCCGAGCTTGAAAAGATGGATCAGCTGAAACCGCTATTAGAAGACGTCGAGGTACTGTTGGTGAATAAAGACGAAGCAGCACTGATTGTCGAAGGACAGACATCTGAAGAATTGGTGCGTCACGCTGCTAACTTGGTGCCGGTCGTTGTAGTGAGTGATGGGCCAAATGGCGTCGTTGCATCGGATAAAACGACGATTGTTGTGGCGGGCATGTACGAAGATGTGCCAGTTGTTGATCGCACGGGCGCGGGTGATGCGTTTGGGTCAGGATTTGTCAGCCAATGGTCACAAGGCAAATCACTGAAAGACGCCGTGATCTTTGCAAGTGCCAACTCAACATCGGTAGTTGCGTCAATTGGGGCTAAAACAGGCATTTTAGAATTCAGCGCAAAGCTGCATGATATGCCGCTTACTGAAAAACCATTTTAACGTTATAATGGCAGTAAGCATAAACAGTAAGGCGAACAAAAATGAGTAAATTCCTGAGAGATTTGTTGGACGCTGAAGAGCCGGTGTTTTCACTGGCATTAAATGATTTAGAAAAGGCGAGTGGCAGGGCGGGAACTGATGCCCGCTTGGTTGGTGATGTTGCCACCGAAATGCGTCAGGTCATTAAAGAGCTGGGATTGGGCGTTGATGCCACTGGCGAGGAAGTGTATCACGCGCTGTTGAACCGTGTGGCTGATGATAACCAGCGGGTTGCAAAGTTAGTTGGGGGCAATGATCCGGACAACATTCGTCATATGGTTCCGCATTTGATTGAGGCTGCACGTGGAGTCGAGTTTCACCGCAATGTATTTGTGTTAAAGCACGATAAAGCTAAAGAATTACTACGCCAGATGCCGCCGCAAAAGCTGATTGAACATTTGGGATATAGTAACGTCGAAGAATTATTTGAAAAAGAGAACTTTGGCGAGTTGTATACGGCCCTTCGCTTTAGTGAAGGCCCAGAATGGTTGAATGAATACGACGAATTGTTCAAGACTGTGACGGTTGATGATTACGAAGAGCGTGATATTGAAATAATTGCCATGGATCATGACAAGTATGTTGATTTGGCTGAACACTTTGTCCAGAAAAAACTCCACAACGTCACCCACACCAAAGAAATGGGCGTGATTGTCGTTGTGCCGGTACGCAAAGAACGCTGGAAAGGCCTGACGCTTAAAACCTTGCCACTCCTGCTTCATTATATGAATGAAGTGAAGTTATACTCAACATTCTTTAAGCATAAAGCTGCGAGCGTGAAGAACTTTGGTGAAGTAGTCGTTGAAACATTGATTGCCGACCCAGACGCAGGCCCACAAATGGCAGGTCACCATGTGCATTGGCGGGTGATCCAACGTTATTTTGGTAAGTTAAAAGACGAGGCACATCCTGAGGCGTTCGAGCCGCATGTCCAACCAGAAGACCTGCATTGGCGTCGTGCCGAAGAGTTGTTATATGATATCGATCCAAAAATGGAGTTTTGGAAAGACCGCGATTGGGTGGGGTATAACTTTAATGGTGATGTCGTAACCGCAAATATTATTGATGTGGCGCTGAGTTATTCGAACGACGAAAAGTTTGCAACCCGCTACATTTATCATTTCCGCGAAAGCTTGTGGAATGAGATTTTTGCCAGGTATATGGGTATGCCGACACTACAAAAACAGATCTTGGATCAGTTGGATAATGCTGTCGTTAAACCGGAAAAGATCGCCGCACAAAAACGTGAACGCCAGCATTTAAAGAATACGAGCGTTGCCGGATTAGTCGGCCAGGCACACCATTTAAAACACGCAAATTCAAAACATGACTTGTTGGTCCGTCAAAAGCTGATCGATGCCGCCGAAGGCCGTTTGATCGGTGTGATTGATGAGTTTGAGAACGCTTTCGAAGTTCTAGGAAAATATGAAAAGACAGTGACGATATTTGGGTCGGCCAGATTGCCGCAGGATCACCCTGCAAGCCAGCAGGCTTACGAAGTAGCTGGGCGATTGGCCCGTGAAGGATATGCGCTGGTCAGTGGCGGTGGCGGCGGTATTATGGAAGCAGTTAACCACGGTGCGTATGATAATGGCGGGAGCAATATTGGATTTAATATCAAATTACCACGTGAGCAAAAACTAAATACCTATACAACCGATCACTATACGTTTGAACATTTCTTTGCACGCAAAGTTGCGATGACGTTGGACGCTAGCGCGTACATATACTTTACCGGTGGGTATGGCACGTTGGATGAATTGTTCGAAATCATCACACTTGAACAGACCGGTCGTATGCCACGTGCGCCAATTATATTGGTTGGTGAGTCGTTTTGGCGACCAGTCGAAAAGTTTATTGAAGAAACACTTGTTGAAAAGTTTCATACCATTAATGAAGAGGATAAAAAGCTGTATACCATTACGGATGACCTGGACGTTATTATGCGTTTGGTGAATGCGTTTGAGGCAGAACCAGAACATCAAAATGAATATTCGGCACTAGAGTATCCTAAGCAGTAATAATGCTTGTGCTTTTATAGGTAGCCTGTTTAAATATAAAGTATAACGGAAGGTAGCCTGCGAATATGCACTCATCTCGATCTGGAAACGCGGTCATCATTATCATTGTTATTGTTGCTGCGATAGCGATAATAGGCGTGCTGGGATATGTGTTGTGGAAGAACTTCATCATCGGCAACGGTGTATCGGGCAATACGGCAACATCATTTGAAGAGTGTAAGAAAGCGACGGGCAGCGTTCTGCTTGAAACCTACCCTGAACAATGTAAGACAATTGACGGCAAGACATTCATTGGTCCGTCCGACCAAGCTGCTGTCACACCGCTCGTCGATTATTGTACAAAAGGCGAAAAGCTGTGCTTTGCATATCCAAATACGTGGAAACTGGCCGTTGAAGATAACTCCGTGGCCGATAACCCTGGGTTTAATGGCGATTTACTAACGTTGACTAATGGTGATGGCGAACTGACGCTTCATCTTCAGTCGGGTATTGACGGTATCGGTGGTACGTGTGGGCCGGACGGCACATTGACGCGTGTTGTGGAGTCGGCTATCATCCCGGCGATGACCGGCTTTACGGCTGATGAATACGGGATTGAAAGTGCCTATGTAGCAAAAGTCGTTACAGGTGATCAGGCTAGTAAGTACACGGCGAATCTATATGTAACAAATAGTAAACAATTCACGACGAAAGGCGACATCACCGATATTAGTGGCCTTTGCTTCAGTACATTACTGAAGGGCCGGAACGTAACGTTGTCAAATGATTATACGGGTTCGGGTGCATTTGTATTCGGTCTGTTCAGTAATTCAGTTGGTTCAGCACCTGTGTATGACACGCTTGATCAGGCGACGAGCGCGTATGATAAAGCTTCGTACGTCGAGGCTGCTGCAATTCTTGCCAGCCTTCACTATCAGTAGCGACCAGTGATATACTAAAAGGAGTGAGTGGTCAATTTAAACTCGTTTCTGAATATCAACCGACCGGTGATCAGCCAACTGCAATCGCGCAGTTGATTGATGGTCTGGATAGTGGCGTCCGCGAGCAAACGCTGCTGGGTGTCACGGGAAGCGGTAAGACGTTCACGATGGCGAATATTATTGCCAATCGTAATGTACCAACGCTGGTCCTGGCTCACAACAAAACACTCGCTGCCCAGCTATACAGCGAGTTCAAGTCATTCTTCCCGGAAAACGAAGTGCATTATTTTGTCAGTTATTTTGATTACTATCAGCCTGAGGCCTATATGGCCAGTAGCGACACGTATATTGAAAAAGACAGTAAGATAAACGATGAGATTGATCGACTGCGCCACGCGGCAACAACTGCGCTGCTGACACGTCGTGACACTATTATTGTCGCCAGTGTCAGCTGTATTTATGGTATTGGATCACCTGAATCGTACGAATCGATGGCGATTAGTATCAACGTTGGTGAACGCCGTCAGCAAGACAAATTTGTGCGCCTGCTAACTGATATTCAGTATCAACGTAATGATATTGATTTTCATCGGGGAACGTTTAGGGTGAAGGGCGACATTGTCGATGTGTACCCGGCCGGTAGCGACGCAGCGTATCGGATTGAGTTTTTTGGTGATCAAGTCGAACGGGTTACTCGTATTGATCCGCTGACCGGTGAAATTTTGGCGGAACCATCATCGATTAGCATTTTCCCAAGTAGTCACTACGTCACGCCAAAGGAAAAGTTGGCTGTTGCGATTGAGGGAATTAAAAAAGAGTTTGCCGAGCGCCTGGAGTGGTTTGAAAAGCACGATAAGTTATTAGAAGCGCAGCGCTTAGCACAGCGTACCAAATACGATATCGAAATGTTGGAAGAGACCGGATTTGTTAAAGGTATCGAAAACTACAGCCGCTATTTAACGAACCGTGAACCAGGCGAACAGCCTGCAACGCTGATGGATTATTTTTCTGATGATTTTTTGTTGTTGGTTGATGAAAGTCACATGACACTCCCGCAGGTGCGCGGTATGTATAACGGTGATCGGGCGCGTAAAGAAGTGCTGGTTGAATATGGCTTTCGTATGCCGAGTGCGCTTGATAACCGCCCCCTGACATTTACCGAATTTGATCGACATATCAACAAAGCAATATACGTGTCGGCGACACCGGGTGAATATGAACTAGCACATAGTCCCGAACCAGCTCAGCAGGTAATTCGTCCAACTGGTTTGATCGATCCAGAGATTATTATTCGTCCAACTGATGGCCAGATTGACGATTTGGTTGCCGAGATTCGTGAGCGCGTTACCAAGAACCAGCGCGTACTGGTAACGACCTTGACCAAACGTATGGCTGAAGACCTGTCGACGTATTTGCAAGAAATAGATATCAAGACAGCGTATATTCACAGCGAAGTTGATACCTTGGAGCGTGGCGACATATTGAAAGATCTACGCATGGGTGTGTATGACGTACTGGTCGGCATTAACTTGTTACGTGAAGGCTTGGACCTGCCCGAGGTAAGCATGGTCGCTATTATGGATGCCGATAAGGAAGGCTTTTTGCGCAGTAGCAACGCGCTTATTCAGACGATTGGGCGCGCG
The DNA here is from genome assembly GCA_937872185.1 of uncultured bacterium. GTDB lineage: Bacteria > Patescibacteriota > Saccharimonadia > Saccharimonadales > Saccharimonadaceae > UBA1547. Next base: position 692 of record CALMQN010000062.1, on the reverse strand, counting down.
GCCAGGCATTTAGAGGGTCGTGTGTATATGTATGGTGACAGGGTGACTGATTCGATGCAGCGTGCAATCGACGAAACCAATCGACGCCGAACAATTCAGCAGGCATATAATACCGAACATGGCATTACCCCAGAGAGTATCGCAAAGGAAATCGACGAAGGCTTGCGGTCTTTGATCCCTAAGAAAGAAGACGATTCGCGCAAATTGAATTTGAAGAAAATTCCGAAAGATGAGTATCCAAGCCTGATCAAAGAATTGAGCGGACAAATGGAACTGGCGAGTGCAAACCTGGAGTTTGAAAAGGCCGCCGAATTACGTGACATGATTGCCGACCTTCGCGCCAAGTTATCCTAGCATGGTGCTTATGTTACACTGTGTGTAAGATGTTAGAGCACACGCCGCATCATCATATTACTCGAAAACTAAAACGCACGCTCTTTTTAACAATAGGTGGGGGGATTGTTTTGGCTGCGCTGTTGACTGCTGGTATTTTGATCATCACGTCGGTCATCAACAAGGATATGGAGCGCAATCAGCAGACGGCTCAGACAGATGTCAAACAGGCGCTGGCCTTGCAAGAAGATTTTACCCTGCCCACCAATACGTCCAACGTTCCAGCCGAATTAGACCCGTCGACACTCGTCGACGTTGTTGCCAAAAACCAACCCGCGGTTGTTCGGATATTATCCATT
>CALMQN010000061.1 GCA_937872185.1 uncultured bacterium | reverse complement strand
GCAATCGTTTGGAACAGGGTTTGTGAATGAACAGATTGCGCAGTATGTATTGGAAAACCGGCTGGATCAATTACCCCTCATTCTGCAACAAGAAATTGCGGATGGTATTTTTGATCTGGGGTCGTTTGCCGACCATGTTATTACTGGTGACCCGTCAACCTCAATCGGAACACAATTGGATTCGTGGCAAGTGCTCAGCCGCGCAAAAGCATATATGGAACAGCACGATTTGGAACACCCGATACTTGTCGGCCAGGCACACCAAATGGGCCGCTTGACGCTACAAGCCATAAAACTTGGCCTGGACCCAATCGTCCCCGAAGGCCTTCCTGTCACCTTCGACCCGGCGTCCAGTCAATTCTGGACTCGCAACAGGGGAGCGTGGGTGCTACGCGAGACCATTGGTATTCCTTATCTTCGTGCAACCAGCAAGTTGTAACATTGGTAAGAATTGACATTTACATGCGTTTGTAGTATAATTATATTAACAGTATCCACCGTGCCCTGCACAGGCTGGCGCTGTCGTAGCGGCCAACATCTCACATCTCTCAACCATACAACCAAGGAGCATCATGTCAACACTCGTGGCGTCCCACGACGTCAAAACCGTGTCGCTGGAATGCGACGATGACGGCGCCCTCACCGGTGCCATCCAGGTCGGCGGGTACTTTTACCAGATCATCGGACTGAAACCGACCCTGATACCGGTCGACGACGACACCACGCTTACCCGAACGTGGGTTGGGCTCGACAGCGATAGCCTGGTCATCCACACGATCGAACACCAGCACCCGGACATCAAGCATGACACGCTGCGGGCTAGCATACTGACGTACGTCATCAGTTGCCTTCGCGAACACGTGACCATTGCGTTCGGAGAAACCTTCGAGCACTGGTTGAGCATCCAGCACGGTCCCGACCGCGTCCGCAAGCGCAAGTTCGTGGACATCGACGCCGATGACTACGCGGAGACGAAGGCCTTCCACGAAGTCTGGCGTATTGTGATGGCAGAGAATTGGGACGTGGCCTAGGCCTCGCCTCGACGCGCCGATACGTGCAGCTGCACTGTAAAGGCCCCGTCGATGGCGGGGCCTTTACTTTTATTCAATCAATCTGCCAACTTCAAATAGATGTAATCAACCAGCTGTTTGACAAGCGTCATCGTCAGAATGATTGCCATCAGCCCGATAAAACCGCTGATATCGACCGCAGCCCCAAAAAGATAATCGATGACCGCTAAAAATACAAACTTGGACAAAAACATAATCAACCATACCGCCAACACAACTGCGACCTTGCTGAACCTGCCAGATCGCGCTTTTAAATGTCCCGCTACTTTGCGCTTCAATGCGAACGTCAAATACGTCAGCACCTGCATCACAATCGCCACGGTAAATGTCACCGAATATGAATCAGTGCGCAAAATATCAGTGTAATCATTGAAAAATCCCAAAATTACCGCATACACTAGTGTGCCCAATATCATGTCACGGAAGATTGCTTGCTTAACGGAACGAACGGTATTCATAATCACAGTATAACACCCGGCAAAGTCACCTTATTGTCATTGCAATGATGCTAATGCTATACTCAAACTATTACCTGTGCAGGCGCACGGGAGTGGAGGTGCAATGATCAAAAAAGCTGTCCTAATGGTGATGTCTATTGTCGTCAGTCTTGTCTATCCCATCAGCGCGCTTGCTTATTCTGGCAGCGGCGATGGAAGCGTCGGTAGTCCATACCTCATCTCGACATGCGACGAACTGCAGGAAATGCGTGACAATCTTGACGCAAACTATCGGCTGACCGATGACATTAACTGTAACCTGGTCGGGCTTACCTGGGAGCCAATCGGTTTTGATACGGGTTTTCCTTTTACGGGTACATTTGACGGCGACAACTATACAATCTACAACCTTGCCTATAGCGGTGGGATGTACGCTGGGCTATTTGGTAACGTTTTTGAGGCCACACTAAAAAATGTGACCCTTGCATCAGCAAACATCACCTCTACAGGAATGGTGGGCGTTTTGGCAGGTACCACTCTCGACTCAACAATCCAAAATGTCAACGTATCAAACAGTGTCGTGTACTCCGAATTAAACGCAGGGGGACTGGTCGGCATTTTGCAATCAACCACACTGTCCGACAGCGCGGCGTACAACACATACGTCAGTGGCCGTTCGCCTGCGTCGTTCGGCAATCAACTGGGTGGGCTGGTCGGCGTATCAATCGGATCGACTATTGATCGCGTATCAAGTAGTGGTGGTGCCGTCACTCCAAACAGCGAAGCACTTGGCAGCAGTAACCGCTTTGGTGGACTGATTGGATCAAGCATTAGCGACGTTATATCCGACAGCTATAGCGCCGTCGAGGTCTCGGGTGACGACAATATTGGAGGATTTATTGGGTTTGCATCAAGCACCGCGGCGACACGATCATACGCCAGTGGTGACGTCAGCGGCAACACAAATGTTGGTGGGCTGGTTGGGTACGGGGCGCTCACAGGCATAGACCACTCGTTTGCAACTGGCGCTACGTCAAATTCTGGCGACAACACAATTGGTGGGGTAATTGGCCACGCTGATGGAGCGGGTGCGACAACTACAGGATCAACATGGGACGTTACGCGAACGGGGCAGACAGACTGTGTCGGGCTGGACGACACTATCAGCGTACACCCGGTCTGTAGTGGTGTGAACGTATCAAACGCTGATTCTAGTTACTTCTTCAACAACATATCAAATACGCCTTTCGACCAATGGGATTTTGATACAGTCTGGCAAACAACGACCGACCTGCCAATTCTTATCACAACGCCAGATCGCGCCGATAACGTCAGCGTCGTACGCACCGCAACGACACTTGGCGTTCGCTGGGGAGTACCTGCCACGACTGGGGGATCTGCGATTACCAGTTATGACCTGAAATATCGTCCGTCCGGCGCAGTAACCTCGACAGTTGTGTTAGGCTTGCCCGCTAATAATCCGTCGCAGTATACGATTTCCGGTTTGTCACCCGACACTGAATACACCGTTGAACTCCGTGCCCATAATGATCGCGGAGCAGGTATCTGGACGGGCTTTATCACGACGACCCTCGCACCAGCGATTATTCCCCCAACAACCACTACAGGCCCAGCAAAAACCATATCACCAGTCGATGATACGCAAGTAACAGAAGAAATGACACCGATCGAAACGCCAGATGCAACCACCGACATTGCAACAACCCAGGCGCCACAAACTGCTCAAGCCGATGCTACTGATGAAGCCGGTACAACCAGTTCTCTCACTCCAATCCTCATCACCATTGGCGTGATCGTCGGTCTGGCCATTCTGATCTGGATCATCAGACTGCTTAAATCACGCAGCTCCTAGCGTAAGCGAACGCCTTTTTCGGCACTCTCGATGGTTTGACCAATACGAGCATCGCGGGTCGTCTTGGTCTTGGCATCATATATCCACTGCAATACGTTGCGACGAGAGCTTTCAGAAAACGTCTCAAACTGCTTTTTTGCAGTCGGTGACACTTTAAACCCAGCGATAAGCTCGGGCGGGTAGACAAGATCATCCGAAAGATTAAGCGCATCCCACGATCCGTTTTGTTTAGCGCGGTCAATTGCAGCTTGTCCTGCTGGCCGCATCAATCCTTTCGCGGTCATCTCTTCGATATGCGCTTTATTGATTTTGGACCACACACTTTTTGGTTTGCGTTTAGCGATATATAACTTTGACTGCGTGTCGGACACCTTACCCGGTCGGCTATCAATCCATCCAAAACACAGCGACTCTTGGACAATGCCCGCCCATGATAGCGTACGGCCTGGTCCTTTATCGTATACCAACCATACTGCAGTTTCATCGTCGTGATGGGCCATCAACCATTCACGCCACGCGGCGCGGTCTTTGGCATAAAAGTGTGGGGCCAAATCCATGTAAATATAATACCAAACGTTACCTTGGTCTGCCTTATTGGGCGCCAATGGTAATAAATAACATCGACACAACGTACAGTGGGACCATTATCAGCTGGTAGGGGTACAGCTTCGTCCGATCAATATGCATATACACAAACAAAGCGATGACCGGCGCAATCATTGCGGTGGCGATCATACCGTACGGTTCTGCAATCTGTAATGATAGCAGGGCGATAAGCCCGGCAGCTAAATAGCAAACCCAGGATACATAGGCAGCAACGAGATGCACCTTCTCGGTTTTGCCCGTCGACGGGACAATGGCCTGAATAAAATCAAGTACGGCAAATACCACAAACAAATAAAACGGCAGCGATAAACTATGCTGCACATACAAAAAACTATAAGCGTACAACAGAATCAAAACATCACATAAGACATGGGCGATAAAATAAATCAGGTGTCCATTTTTACTCACAACAGCATACTCGCTTAGTGTCCGTTTGTTCGCTTTGCGGTAACGCCAAACAAGGTATATGTGCGTTACGCTTACCAATAATCCCGCCGTCAATAAATAGACATATTCCATTTAGTTAAAGTATACCAAAATGTCGTTATGACGCGACCTACTTCTGCAAATCAAAAATCTGCTTGCCAAGGCTGTCTGTCGTCGTGGCGTTTGATTGTTGAAAATCAAATACAACCCAGGTCAGTAGGACAGCATACCCAGTGATTGCAATGAGCGCGATGGCTGTCAACAAGTTAAATAAATTCTGATTAAATGGCTTTTTCTTCATGTTTAAACAATAGCACATTCAAACGTGTGGGTCGTTTACCTACGAAGTAATACTCGCTGACATTTCGTTCTTGGTGTTAGCAAGAATCGTATCTCGCAATAAAAACAAATTTGTGTTATAAATATACTATTCTG
>CALMQN010000060.1 GCA_937872185.1 uncultured bacterium | reverse complement strand
CCTGACCGTTCGTAAAGAAGACGGCCTGGTACTTGCCAGTGTCAATTGTTCCGCCGGTACTCGCTCGGTAAAAGAACAGTGCGACAACGACGACGATAGCAATCAATGCAACAACGACTGCAGACACAATGACTGTTTTTGCCCGTACCTTTTTACGTTTGTTCTTTTTATCTGGTCCATTTGTATGGATTTGTTCACCCCTATTTGTTGGTACTCCGTGATTAGTATGAACCGGTACATTATCCATTGCAGTATCTCCCTATTTCCCTTAACAACTCGTTATATCAATAATACCATGAGGGGTATGACTGCACCTAGGCCAAATCGGTGTAATTGCCTATAATACAGTGTAGTGAAACATCGTATCGGTATATACTCTGGGGCGTTTGATCCTATTCATAAAGGCCATATTGCATTTGCCCTTGAGGCAATGCGTGAATGCGGGCTTGATGGCATTGTGCTGCTACCCGAAGCTCAACCACGACACAAACCATCAGTATCGCCACTAGGGCAACGGGTCGAACTAATCAAAAAAGCTATCGGGAATGAAGAGGGACTCAGCATCTTTATCCCGAGGTCAAAGCAGTTTACCGTAGCACAGACGCTCCCCGAGCTCATGTCACATTTTAATGACAGTAACCTAACGCTCCTGCTTGGATCAGATGTGCTGCGTACATTCTCAAACAGTTGGAGTAAGTTAGAAACGTTATTACAAAACGTCCACTTAGCAATCGGCTTGCGTGATCATGACACGACAGCGTATGTGCAAAAGGCTATACGCGACCTTGAGAAAGAGTACGGCGTACCTATCACCTACTACATCGTCGAAACGCCTCACAAGCACGTATCATCGTCGGCAATACGAAAGGTCGACTAGATGTTATCGAGTGATATCCTTGAACAGCAATTTGGCGAGACCCAACTGATGATTTTGCACCAAAATCAATCAAAACGTATTATCGAGACGATTGCGAGCAGCGACAAATCAGTGCTAGAACTGTCCATTGTGACGTTTAACACAGCAAGTCTTACATATTTTGCCGATGTCCATCAAACAGTTGTCGGCGGAGTCTCAATGGGAAAGGCGTTCAAAAACGCTGGCATACAATTTGAGCGTAAGGTTAACTCTATCGTTCATAGCGCATTGCCACCCGATTTAGCAAAAGAGTTCAACCATGACGGAGTCGCAACAATCATCGATGTTGATATATTTGCGGGCGACAGCAAGCAGCACTATTGTCACATCCTAGAAATATATAGTCCCAAGGTTATCTGGCCTGAATAACACGCAACTTACGGACGAAGTGTGCCGGCAAATACCTGCCATGCCAGTAGCGACTTTGCGACAAGACTAAGGATAATGTAGGTGAGTTCGCCGTAGAGATAGTTCTTCCATGGACCAACTTTTTTGTACTGCAGTACCATATTGAGTGCAAAACAGTTAAAGAACAAGAATATCGATACAAATATGCCGTACACAAACGCTGGTGCTTCGCTACCGTTATTGGCACCAAGCCACAGTACAAACGCAATCACAACCCATGGAATAGCCCCGGCAAGGCAGCCAATCCAATAACTTAACCAACTGGTCTTCTTGGTGGTTTGGTTGTGTACTTCCATCACCCAACCCAGCAAGTTCATAATCGCGACAAGGCCAAATAACATCAGCAAGCTCATCAGGTCATAAATACCAACCAGTAGTGCAATTGCGACAATCATTATACTTGCAGAGAACGAGTACTCAACCCAACGTGCAATATTAATACCTTTGGCAAGATGAGCATTGTATTGCTTGTTAAATATCGTTGCGACGCTAAAGTGTGCTGCTGCACAGATAAACAAGAATACCGCAATCAACAGGGGCAGTGATAGGTCAAATAACACCTTTGTCGCTGGCTCAAGGCTTTGTGTTGCGGGGTTAAATGACAGATAACTACCACTCACCGGCAGCAGGAACTCTTTACTCAGTGCCAGCACAGCAAGTCCCTGGGTTAGGTGTAGGAACCCGGCAATAATATTAAACCTGCGTAACCTTTGTGGAGTGATCGCCTTAGTCATATCTACACTATACCATAAGCATATTTGATTGTATGATATACGTATTATGACAACCGACATCCAATCGTATAACAATGCTCAAGCAGCCGAGGACAAAGCCATCTGCGAGACACTATATCAGATCATTGATGATAACTTGCCGAATGCAGAGAGTAAGATCTGGCACGGTCACCCTGTCTGGTTCCTCGATGGCAATCCAATCGTGGGCTATGCCAAACTAAAAAGCGCCGTACAGTTATTATTCTGGAGCGGGCAATCATTCCCTTCTGCCGGACTCACACCCGAAGGCAGCTTTAAAGCAGCCGAGGCGCGATATACGGATGTCGGTCAAATAAACACCGGCGACCTGAAAAAATGGCTAACGGACTCTGCCACCATCCAATGGGATTATAAGAACATTGTTAAAAAACGCGGTCTACTCGAGCGCTTAAAATAATAGCCATTCTTTATTCTTTATTCTTTACTTACCTGTACCTCAAGGTTGAATTGCATTCGTTTCATATCAAACAAAAAGACCCTATCGTTAAGGGTCTTTTTTATAATGTCTTGGCTCCGACGGCTGGACTCGAACCAGCAACCTCGAAGTTAACAGCTTCTTGCTCCACCATTGAGCTACGTCGGAATACTAGGGTATTATACCCTTACCCCCGTGGGCGCGTCAATGCTATTGAATCCTTAGCGCTTCAATTTCACGTGTTAGCTGAGCAATATCTGCCCACGACGAACCCTCGGTCATAATCGCCAGCACATACGTGCCGGTAGACGCATACACGATCCCGGCATCATGCAGGAGTGCATCGAGGAATCCCACTTTGTCTGCCACCGTGCCAC
>CALMQN010000059.1 GCA_937872185.1 uncultured bacterium | reverse complement strand
CGTACGACTTAATAATGGCTCGCTCGAATATATATTTTGTTACGGATCAGATGACCTGCTGGGCCTTATCGCAAGGCCCACACCACTATTTACACATACGTCTCGCATCGATACTTTTCATAAGCGCGTCAAATCAAAACAGTGGCAACAGAAGTGGCCAAATTTAAAAATAATGCTATCTTGAGGTGATCGGGCGGCCTTTCCAGGTGACCGCTTTGCGTAGATAGCGCGTGGTGCTGATAAAAACCAAAACAAGCTCTTGTGCGACGATGACAGGCCACAGCAATGCACCGACCCACCAGGCCTTGGACCAGACTTTATCCAAATACAATGCGTACAGGGCCGCATAGACACACAGCTGCCACAGGGCCATGGTCTGCGTCAGGGTCCATCCGTCAAAGATTGCAGCAATGATTGTCACAGCCGGAATGTTAAGAAGCAGCAACAGCAGCATCACCAAAAGTGCCCTCCATAACCGACTACCAAGTACAGGGAACAACAAACGAATACTGGTATCAACCTGTGACCGCCACTTTTTTTCAAAACTAACACCCAGCAGGTCGGTACCGATCAAAAAGCGATAGGTCGCAAACTTGTTCAGACGGGCCGCTATCGTCGCTTCCGGTTGAATGTCGGCACGTATCGATGAAAACCCGCCCATACTTTCAATTAACAGTTTGCGATTAATCATCCAGGCGCTACTGGCGCTTGCCGGTGCATGGCGGCGATGGCGCATCAGTTCCCAAAAATAGCGCAGCGAACTAAGCAGCACGCTCCAGCGTATCCCGTCGCTGCGGCGTGGCAAGACCGATATCATCGCTGCCTTTTCTTGACCCATGTACGACACCAGTTGTTCGATCGTATCAGGCGCAATGTGCGTATCGACATCCATATATAGGATTAAACTGCCGCTGGCTTCATCCAACAGGCCCTGCAAGGCATGGTTTTTACCCAGCCACCCGTCGGGCAGTGTGGTGCCTTCAACAAAGCGGACACCGGCATGGGCAAAAGATTTAATTAATATCGATGTGTTATCAGCCGAACTGTCGTCCAGTACAATGATTTCAAGTTTAGGGTAGGTGCTGGCAACGACTCGTTCCAGACACTGCGTCATAGCATGTGTTTCGTTACGCGCTGGGATACACACGCTGACGCTGGGCAGATCATGCAGCATACTGGGTTCGCTTACCAGGCGCTTCATTGTAAAATGTTTGAACGCATACATCAGTTTGTATGCGATAAATATGCTGCCGAGTGTCAGCAGTCCGTAAAACCCGTATATAATAAGCTCGAGCATCTTCATATATGATAGCACGCTTGACGGGGGAGCCAAGAGGGGTTATAGTGGTACTTGACAGTCTGCAGTAGCAGGCTTTTTATATTGGAGAACAACGTGGCTAACAAAGCAAAAAAACCAGCACCCAAGCAAGCAGTCGCCGCCACAAACGTGACGCGCATCAAAGCAACAGATGCCAAACCTGTCAAAAAGGCAAAAGCAACCGTTAAAAAACCAAAGGCCGTCAAAAAGATCGCCTCTGAGCCAAAATCAAAGTTTATGAAAACACTGTTTTCAATCGGTGGATACTTTAAAGGTGCATGGTACGAGCTTCGCCAAGTTCGTTGGCCAAATCGCCGCGCCACCTGGAGCTTGACTGGTGCTGTGCTGATCTTTACCGCATTTTTTGTGGTATTGGTCGTCGCTCTAGATGTTTTGTTTAAATACTTGTTCGAATTAATCTTAAAATAGGAAGCCGCAGAAATACTTATGAAAAACCGATATGACAGCACCCGCCAATGGTACGCCATCCACACATACAGTGGGTACGAAGAAAAAGTAGCTGACAGCATTCGTCAGCGTATTAACGCCGTCGACATGGCTGACAAGATTTTCGACGTGATGGTACCGAAAGAAAAGCAAATTCAGATCAAAAACGGCAAACGTAAAGTTGTCGAGACGAAGATTTTCCAAGGATATGCCCTGGTTGAAATGAAACTAACCGATGAAACATGGTACATTGTCCGTAACACGCCTGGCGTCACCGGATTTGTTGGTACCGGCACCGAACCAACCCCAGTATCTGACAGCGAAATCAGCAAGATCAAAAAGCGCATGGGCGTTGAAGATCCAAAACACCACATCGACTTTAAAGAAGGCGAAGTAGTCAGCATTACTGATGGTCCGTTCAAGGGATTTGACGGTGCGATTGCCGAAATCGATACCCAAAAGGGTAAAATCAAAGTCATGGTCAGCATGTTTGGCCGCGACACCCCAGTCGAACTTGACGCGTTGCAGGTACGTAAGGTTTAATAACCTTACGATGAGCCCAGAAGCGCCGCAAGGCGAGACAAAGCCAGTAGAGTACGTGACCAACATGACCCCAGAGCGGATCGTGTTTATCGCGGCTCATACACATGACGAAGAAGTCCTGCGTAAGCTGCGCATAGAGCTGCTTAGGCGAAGCGCCAATGTACCTGAGGGCCAGCGCGAAATGATACTCGAGCAAGCTTATGCTATTGTCGACTCGCATTATAGCGACCTATTAGCGCAAACAAAGACGACCGAACTCTAGTCAAAGCGCTTTAATTGTGCTAGAATATTTTAGTTACGCACTAAATAAGCTTCAAAATTATTTAGTAAAGAAAGAAATTACATGGCAAAGAAAATCATCGGAAATTTGAAATTACGTATCCCTGCTGGTCGCGCGACCGCTGGTCCTCCTGTGGGATCAACACTTGGTCAATGGGGCCT
>CALMQN010000058.1 GCA_937872185.1 uncultured bacterium | reverse complement strand
CGCCGATATGCAGCGTTGTAGCGGGTTTAAAAAATGACAAGACAAATAACGCACCCGCACCAATCACCAACGCAACGACAGCACCGATAATGACAGCCGTGCTGGCGCTTTTAGAACTACTCATGACAGCGATGTCCTGATGTATACCATAACCACTATTATAGCAGGCTGGGTATTAGGCGCCGATTTTGTCTTTTTTGTTGTTGCGCTTGGCGTTAATTTCGATATATTCGATAATCTTCGTCGCAACGTCACGACCAGTAATTTTTTCAGGTGTCTTCAGGCTGGCTGATGAGTTAACTTCAAGTACGAGTGGGCCGCGCTCACTGCGCATCATATCGACACCGCAGATAGGCAGTCCCATCGCTTTTGCAGCCTTCAGCGCTGTCTTGGTTTCTTCGTCGGTCAATTTCACTGCGACACCTACGCCACCTTGATGAGTGTTTGAACGAAAGTCATCGTCCAGGCTTTGGCGCTTGACGCTGGCAACGACACGGCTGCCAACAACCAGAACACGAATGTCCTCACCGGCTGATTCTTTGACGAATTCTTGTACCAAAAAGTTCACACCTTCAACGTAGAAGGCCTGCATTACTGCCTTGGCTGCTTTTGGCGTTTCAGCCAGCACAACACCATTACCGTGCGTGCCACGAGCAACTTTAATGATCAGCGGCGTACCGCCGGCTAGCTCCACGACGTCTTCAAAGTTTGCCGTTTCACGGGCAAATACCGTTTTAGGAATCGCTACGCCAGCTTTAGCCATAATTTGGTAGGCACGCAGTTTATCGCGCGAACGGTTGATGGCAATCGAACTGGCCGTCGAATACGAACCTTGGTTTTCAAACTGACGAACGATGGCTGTACCGTACTTGGTATAGCTCTGTGCGATACGAGGAATAATGGCATCAAAATGATCCAACGACTCACCCTTATAGCGGATGACCGGTTGGTTCTTTTCGATTGCAACATAACATTTTGCATAATTAATAATACGTACGTCATGTCCGCGTGCTTTTGCGACTTCTTTCAGTCGCTTCGTGGTGTAGTTTGCGCTGCCCTTTGATAAAATAGCAATCTTCATAATAATTCTCCTTTTTAAGCCCCAAGTTCAACATTTACTAAAAAGTTGCCTCGAAGCAATTTTCGACCGATCAAAAGTGGATACTTCTGGGTCGAACGATCTGACAAGCTCACCCGCGTATCGTATTGTACACCGTTAATGCGTAAATGCATCGGAACGACAAAACGTTCTTGCTCGATACCAAACGAGTTTCGCACAAGCGCACGCCAAAATTCATACGTTTCGATCTGTTGTATATGTCCCGTTTCAGGATCTTTGACCTGATAACGCACAAACTTATTGTTATTCGGATCCAACAACATTTCAACGTGTTCAACGTGTAACGATGACTGGTACGCGCCGGTATCAACCTTGGCTTTCAAATGCAGTGGGTGATCGACACTATCAATCGTCACAACGACCGTACGGCCAATGACCTGTCGCGGATGCTTACCTGCGTAACGACTATGCGTCATCGCCTTGATGCCCGCATCAAATGCAGCCATGTTCGAATCGGTGAATGCACCGGTCACGATTTGCGATCCTTGGTTCGCTTCCAAGACATACAGTTCTTTGGTGAGTTTATCTTCGACAACATCGACGCCTGATACAGCCAAGTCACAAGCTTCACTGGCCGCTTCGGCAAGTCGCAAGATCTCAGGGCGAACCTGGGCGATATCAAGTAATTCTGCTGTGCCCCCGGCTGACGTATTGTTCAAGTGGCTCGTGCCACCACTGCGGCGAAAGATGCCCCATCGTGATTCGTGGCCATACACGCCAATGCGGTAATCGCCGTCATTCGGGATAAACTGTTGCAGCACCATGTCAACCTGCGCAGCTTCAAGTAGTGATAGCGCTTCGGCCTTATCTTTGGCAAGATAGTTGTCCTTGCCCTTCTGACCATGGACTGACTTAATAATCAGAGGATAATCCAGGTGCGAATGAGCAACCAGCTGTTGTATGACCGGCTTGCTACCCCAGATCGTTTCGGGGACTGCCACACCTTGTGCCCACATCGTCATATAGTTTGTCGTTTTCGAAATATATTCGTGACGAACCTGCCGATCGGCATACGGGATACCCATACCTTCTAGGAAATGAGCTGCTGCAGCGGCTGGTTCTGGCATTGATTGCCAGCTTTTAAAATATACAAATGAATAGTTCTTCAGATCGATCTTAGAGATGGGGTCATAAACACGTGCTTTTTTGCCGGGCTTAATGTGAAACACCAAATCTTCAAGTGCAACGCAGTCAACGTCGGCGTACTGCAACCCACCGTTTTTTTGGATGCGCTTAACAAACCCAGCAAACCGCGTGCTGGTGTCGCTCCCACGCTTGCCAAATATAAACAGGACCCTTGGGTGTTTAATTGGCATGCCTGTCTCCTTTTTCAGCCATGTCCTTAAGATGTGACATAAAGGCGGCAATCTTTACTGGAGGGTTGGCGCCCATCTGGATAGCAGGGGCTTCGTTCACCTCAAGCACATAATGCTCACCGGTCTCTGAATTAATAATCAAATCAACACCAGCAAAATCTGAACGCAGTGTCAGCGCTGCGGCCTTTAGGGCATCGGCTTGCATCTGGTCGGTCAGATCACTAATTGGCACGAACTCGCCTTCGGCACCTGCCGATGTGTTGTTAAGATGGGTGTCGCTCTTCGCGTCGCGTGATCGCTTCATTAGTAGCTTAATCTCGCCGCCCATCACCAGCACGCGATAATCAAACTTGTTCGGGATAAACTCCTGAAGTACAAAGAATTGATTCTTGTGCGCGGCCAATGCGTCCTTTAGCTCTTTATAGCTATGGATCAAATAGTTCATCTGGCCACCAAATGTGTCAGCAGCCTTGGCGATGAATGGATAGTTAAACGGTGCGTCTTTTTTAAAGCGAGTCAAAATACCAGCTGTGCTACTCATAAAAGTACGTGGAAGTGGTACCCCACTATCCGACAATCGAACAAGCTCGCCTATCTTCGTCGAACACAGAATATTAAGCGTCTCGTGGCCCATAAATGGACGGCCTTGACGCTCCAAATAGGTGGCAGCAGCAAGTGCTTGTTGTGGTGATTTCAACCATAACTCAAAGCATACGTAATCAAAATCACTCAACAAACGGCCTGTCATCGATTCGGTGACAACCAGTTTGTTATCAACAATCTCAATATAAAGATCCTTAAGCGAACCTTGGTGAAGATTCAAGTCATAGTCGCCTTCAACCTCTTTGAGCGGATCAAACAGGAGCTTATAATACCCAGTCTTGTGGTTTTTATAGCTGAAAAATATCAAAACGTCTTTAAGTGTGTTCATTATTATGCCCCTCTCTTATTATGCGCCATTGAGGCTAGTTTTTGAGCAATTGCATCGTTCATAATGCGTGCAGCTTCAACTGAACCGGGTCGACTATCATATGCGCGCATGGTGCCAATATTTCGGCCGTTGACCTCCACGACGCGACTGCCATCGGGTGTCATGTCAACCGCAAGCAGCGAGTCTGTTGCCTGGCCGCCAAGACGAATCGCTCGTGCAACATTAGTTGCAAGATCGTAGACATGCGATGGAACAGATTCTTGATCAAAGAAAGTTGCATAACCGTGGACCTTGTTCTCAGGATCTGCAGCAAGTCGGCCCGTCACAAGCTTGGGTTCCTCATCAACCATCAAGACGCGCAGCTCAAGGTCTTTTCCAGCCGCCTGTGCAGCTGCCTGGACGTCGGTTTCGTCATAAAAACGAAGACCCTTGGCGAAACCACTGCGGATTTCGGGCATATATTCTTGGATAAGAACCTGATTTTTCTCGCTATCCATACCACTAAGAAAGCTGTCCAGCTTGGCAATGACCTCGTCCTTGGTCCCGATAGTCATAGCGTGAGTTTTGCTATAATCTTTTTCGGGTTTAAGAATCACCTTTAGGGCGTCAATCTTCGCTAAGCCTCCCAAAATTGCCTCTTTCGAAGCAGGCACAAGGAGTGTTTCTGGAACGACATGCCCAAACTCTGGGCGAAGCACGTCAAACTGACGCTGTTTTGATAGTGCTATTTCACGCACACCAATCGGATTTAATGCGGGGACCGCAGGCGTATACCGAGCAATACCGCCGCTAAGATCAAGAGCCGAGTCAACTGATATGGTCGCGTCAACCTTGTCCATGCTGCGGTTCTTGTGATCAAAATCATAATAAGTAGAGAAAGCATCGGCTGCAATGTGGTCTTTCTTACCCTTAAGGGCAATCAGACCAATTCCCCGTTCTCGCAGACGAGCTTCAAGAGGCGCATGGCGCTCAAAAAAGTCCCCGGACGTGTCGAAGTTTCGGAGCTGCGCGACGGCAACAATTGGTTTTTCACTGCTTATGCTTGTCATAACTGTTATTATAGCACTTCAAACAATAAAAGTCAATACCCTAACAGTAGTCGAAGGGCTGATTAGAACTCGGCCAGGATTTCTTTTTGCTTCTTTGACAGCTTAGTCGGCGTGTCGACGATAATACTCACAATGTGCGGACCACGCTTGTCGCTTCGTATCTGTGGAACGCCGTGTCCTGACAGCTTAAAGTCAGTGCCGCTTTGTGTGCCGGCCGGGATCTTCATTCGAATCTGACCATCGACCGTTTCGACATCAATTTCGGTGCCAAGTGCTGCGTCAATCATTGATATATGCTCTTCTGATAGAATAATGTCGCCTTCACGCGTAAAGTGTTTGTGGGCTTTCACACGGATATTGACGTACAGATCACCTTTTTGTCCACCACCTAGCGCTTCACCGTGGCCGCTCAAGCGAATAGTCGCACCGTCATCGATACCAGCCGGGACCTTCAACGTAATATCGCGCTTACGACGCTGGGTGCCTTTGCCCCGACAAACGGTACAGACCTTTTCGGGCACTTTACCACGACCACCGCAGGTCTCGCAGGTGACGTTTTGTTGGATCTGACCAAAGATGGTGTTCATCACACGGCCAACTTGACCAGCGCCTTTACACGTCGGGCAGGTCTGCATGCTATGACCGGGCTCAACCGTCGTCCCATGACAGTGCTCACACTCATCGTCCATATCGAGTGTTATTTTTTCTTCAACACCAAAGACAGCCTCTTCAAAGGTCAGCTGCAAGCTCACTTCGACATCGCGGCCGCGCTGCGGCGCTTGCTGGCGTGATCCGCCACCAAAAAACTGACCAAAGATATCACCAAAATCAACGGTCTGACTACCATAACCGCCAAATCCTTCAAACGGATTGCCGCCCGCGCTGCTGCCGCCAGATGCACCACCAACACCAGCGTGACCAAATTGGTCGTACCGCTGACGTTTTTGGCTGTCCTTTAAGACCTCGTATGCTTCGGATACTTCTTTAAACTTTGACTCATCACCACCCTCTTTATCAGGATGATGCAAAACGGCAGCCTTGCGATAGGCTTTCTTGATTTCATCAGCAGAAGCGTCCTTACTGATCCCTAATACTTCATAATAGTCACGTTTGCTCATCTGTTACTACTATACAAAATTAGCAGTCAACATTCAAGAGTGCCAATGACGATCAGACGTGCTTAGGCGCTTTTTCGTCCCGTGATAAGTCGCCAGATCCACAGCGTAATAAGTGCCCCGACAAGCGCAACACCAAGGCTCCAGAAGTTAAAGCCGTCGACGCCACCGACACCGAATAATCCAAATACCCAACCGCCAATCACCGCTCCGATGATTCCGA
>CALMQN010000057.1 GCA_937872185.1 uncultured bacterium | reverse complement strand
GATTCGGTGAAGTGATTCGCGGTTCCCGCTGGCGTATTGCCAGCGGGAACCGCGTGAAGGGCGCTACGCCAGAACCGTAATGCCCAGCCGTTCGGCCAGCTTGTGGTCCATCTTGTAGGCCTTCTTGCTGAGCCTGAGCGAATGGACGATGAGCTGGTGCAGCATGTCGGACAGCTCCTGAGAGTTGTTCGCGTCGTAGGGCACCTTGCTGTCAGCGAACTCGGCGATCTGCTCGCGGAACCTGTTGAGCGACGGCGCCTTGATGACGATGGCGTGCCCGTCGAGCAGGTCGATGATCTCTTCCAGCTTGACGGGCTCGGCCCAGTGCTCGAGCTTGTCCCGCAGGTTGTCGATGCACTGGTTGATGAAGCCCAGGTCATCGCGCGACCCGACGTCAATATTTGTCTTGCTGGTATCGCCAAAGCGACCAGCGTACTTTCGTTCGGCCATGTGTAGTGCGTCCCTTCATAGGAAATTCTGTCCGCGGATCGAACATAACATAATTATAGCATTCTTATGGTTAAAAGTCAATGGCACGAATGCACATCAAAAAGGACGCCTAAACGTCCTTTTTGCGGTAAAACGCAAGAGCCGCGGTTCCATAACTACGATTGTCCACCACAACAACTCCATTAGTACCGGTCGGGGCCTCACCTCTACCTGAGTATGATAATACCATAAGCCCGTTGGGTTTCAATAGTTTTGTCAATAGAAAGGCTGTGGAAAACTGCGTGTCGTCGTATGGCGGGTCTACCAAAATAATATCAAACTGACTATCGTTCGTGCGTGCCCATGATTCGACAGTGGCGTGAACCAGCGTTGCGAGGTGTTCTGCGTGCAGCAAAGCGACGTTATCAATCAGCGCATTCGACGCCTGACGATCACGCTCAACAAACGTCACGTGCGCAGCCCCACGACTTAACGCCTCCAGCCCAACTGCACCACTGCCAGCAAATGCATCCAATACGTTTGCACCCTTAACTTCGTCGCTCACAATGTTAAACAAAGCGTTACGCACCCGCTCGCTCATCGGATGTGTCGCGTTGCTATCAGGCGCCTTAATATTGCGTCCACCGTATATACCGCTGATGATTCTTATTTTCATGCCTGTTCCTTTGCTATATATGCACTATAGTACCAGGCCAGCGCGACCGTGCGCGCGATACGCGGGACAAGTGTTCGCTTTGTTCTGGCTGCTAAGTTGCGGGACCAGCCGCTCTCGCCAAAATCTTCGTACATACGCATGTCATTAATTTTATGAACCATTGTCATAAAGACGGTTTCAAACCCTTTTTTTTCAACTTCCCTAAGTGCATTCGCATTCAATCCAATATCATCAAATTTGGTCCTGGCAATCGCCGCAGCTACGCGCCATTCAAACGCCACATGCGCCGAAAACACGCCGCCAACACCCCAATACTCCCAGTTCTTCGACAGCGTGTCACGCCGATTGATTCCCTTGATCATGGCCTTATCACGTATCGTCACGCGCTCATGGTGCGGCTTGCCCCACAACTCCTCGATCTTGTCGGACAGTGGAAAATGGTGTGCGGGCGTTAGGCCGTCGACAACAGCGTGTGCCAACCAGGCTGCTTCAAACGCGCTGCGCTCATTGTCACGATTTTTTATTGCCTGCGTCAAGTTATGAACATGATCGTTAATTAAATTGATAAGTACTCGGTCATCAGGTTTGCTAGGATCAATATAATGCCATGGCTCGTCTTTTGACGGGCTTTTACGCTTAATCCCATCGGGGCCATTATTACCTTCGAAGTGCAAAATATCGGTGATCGAGGGAAATGGGACCTCACGCGGGAGATATTTTTTGACATGCCTCCGGGCAATGCGATCAATTTTTTGATGCACACCAACAATCTTTCCAGACGAATTACGGAATGTTGTTCCAGCCCACATAATACTTACGCTTCGCTTGATAAGACAAACCTACGGTTTTTCTCATCGCGCCGAGCGCCGGAATGAATCCGTCGACTCGGGCTGCGCTTTTCCCTTTCGGGTGCTCTTTTCCCTTCTTTAATTTAGCGTTGTTAGGCGCTGATACTGTTTCACATGCGCCTCTAACTCTTTATATTTTAACAGATCAGCTCCTGTTTCGACGAACGCCTTGGCAGCCCGCTGAGCACGCGCGATCAATTTTGTATCGGCAAGGGACGCGATCTGCAAATTAAGTGCACCGTGCTGGGCGCGTCCATAAATCTCGCCGGGGCCACGCAGTTTCAGATCAACCTCGGCCAGATAAAACCCATCATTGCTTTTTTCGACTTCACGCAGACGCTGCGAAGGCTTAGCGCTCGTGCTGGTAATCAAATAACAATAGCTTTGATGGATGCTGCGCCCCACGCGGCCACGTAATTGGTGCAACTGGCTCAGCCCAAACCTATCGGCGTCCTCGATCAACATGACCGTCGCGTTCGGTACATCAACCCCCACCTCAACAACAGTGGTACTGACCAAAATATCCAGTTGTCCACTCGCAAACTGGCCCATCACCCCGTCTTTTTCGTCTGACTTCATCTTGCCGTGCAGCAGTCCAATACGGCGATGTTTAAATACCGAGTTTTGCAGCTTCTTGTACTCAGCTTGCACACTCTTTAATTCATTGTCAGGATTATTATCGATCAAGCTACAAATGACATACGCCTGTCGGCCTTTAATAATTTCTTCCTCAACCAACGTATACAACTGTGCGCGACTGTTTGGTGACCAAATTTTTGTTGCAATCGGCAAGCGACCTTTTGGCAGCTCATTTAGTATCGATACGTCCAGTTCGCCGTAGACAGTCAAGGCCAGGCTGCGCGGAATAGGCGTGGCCGTCATCGCCAGCAAATGTGGCATGTGATCTGATTTTTTTAATAGTTCTTGACGCTGCTTCACGCCAAAACGATGTTGCTCGTCAATCACCACAAAACCCAAACGATGAAAGCTCACCGTTTCTTGTATCAAGGCATGCGTTCCGACGACCACCTGCACATCACCATTTTCGATTGCCGCATATAGTGCCTTACGCGCCGCACCCTTAACACTTCCCGTCAGTAACCCAACCGTAACGCCGAATGGCGACAACAAACTCTGCAAAGTCTCGGCGTGTTGCGATGCCAGAATTTCAGTTGGTGCCATCAAGGCTGTTTGAAAACCCTCGTGAGCCGCTTGGCGTGCGGCCAATCCCGCAACAACCGTTTTACCGGATCCCACATCGCCCTGCAACAATCGATTCATGGGGGTTTTCTTTTCGAAATCTTGCAATATCTCCCAGGCAGCCAGACGCTGCGCGCCTGTTAGTGCAAATGGCAACTGCGCGACGAATTGCTTAACAACCGCCTGGTCAAACGGGATATGCCAACCCTCAAGTTTAGCATTTTCCTGACGGTTTAATTGACTCGCCAGCAGCAGCTCAAACAACTCTTCAAATGCTAACCGTTCATATGCTTTATCGATATCGGCGCTCGTCGTAGGAAAATGTTCGCCCAAAATAGCATCACTGCGTGACAATAACTTTTCGGATGCCACAATCTGCGGCGGCAATGTTTCGGGCAACATTGTAATAAGCGGCCGCAGTTCAGCCAATATCTTACGAACCAGTGGCGTCTTCAGGCCTTTGATCGATCGATACACTGGCAACAACCGATCGGTCTGCACAGGCATGTCGCTTACTTTTTCGGCACTAGGATTTGTCAGTTGATA
>CALMQN010000056.1 GCA_937872185.1 uncultured bacterium | reverse complement strand
CCCTGCAACATCCACTGATACTCCTGATGCACCTGTGCCATCGTCGGTCGGTACGACACAGCCACTGGCTGCTCGCCGCAGCGCAGGCCGCTTTATGGACGTGGTACATCCATCATCTGACATGCGCGTAACCGTACCACCGCGCGAAACCTCACGCGTAGGTGCAACGATTGCAGCCCCTGCCGCAGTTGCTGCAATGCCGACGCCAACGGCCCCAGCGACGATGCCCGATCCACTTGATTTCGGTGGATCATCTGCCTCAGCCGACGATGACACCGACATTGCACAGATTGCGGATGATATTAATAAATCGCTTGCAGGAGATACTCAGGCACCACTCGAATCACCATTTTTGTCTGATGCCAAAGTAGAAAAGCGACCGCTTGGTGCATTTTCGGCCAGTTCTGCCAGTGCCGCAATGGCATCAGAACTTGCTGGCGAGACAGAATTGGCCGAAAAACCTGTCGAAGAGGCGCCTGCCCTAGATGAGAAAGTTGACGAGAAAAAGGACGAAGAAGCCGAAAGCCCAGCAGCGACCGATACGCCACTGCCTGCGGAACTTCAGGACGACCTGCTGTCGATTGAGGCGTCAGAAGAAACCGCAGCGCCAAAACCAGTCGAACCGTTTGCTGCTGGTGCAGCAGCCGCGACGGCTTCAGAAACGCCAATTGGGCCAACCTCGATTACACAGCAGTACACTGAATCTGCAAGTACAGGCGATCAACCCGCCGGCAATGTGTTCGATACCGAGGCATATAAAAAACCACTCGCACATCCTAAAAAGAAGAAATCTGGCTGGCTGCTAGTTCTGTGGATTCTACTACTTTTGGTTGTTGGTGCCGGCGCTGGTGCTGCTGTGTACTTCTACGTATTGCCATTACTATAGTCTTCACTTAAGAGATCTCGTGGGTCCTGCCATGCTTGATGAGGGGCTTACGGGTGGCGTTCGGTGGGGCAGCACCCAAAATTGTTTACGGTAATCCGTAAAAATTTTAGGGGCAAACCGAGCGACAGGACCCGTCTTGATCTGTCGATAGGCTTCCTTACACCTCTTAAATAGACTATACTAAAGAGTGATGGATTTACTTGATGGGTTAAACACGGCTCAGGCCGAAGCGGTGCAGACAACTTCTGGGCCGTTATTGATTTTGGCGGGTGCCGGGAGTGGCAAGACAAAAACGCTGACGCATCGCATCGCGTATTTGATTGCACATGAGTCAATTTGGCCAAATGAGATTTTAGCTGTGACATTTACTAATAAGGCTGCCAAAGAAATGCGTGAACGCCTGGGCGTCTTGTTAGGCCAAGATAGTAGCAATCGTGGATTTATGCCGTGGATGGGAACATTCCATGGTATTTGCGTACGGATGTTAAGAATTGAGGGCGAGGCAATCGGCATCGCTCGTAATTTTGTTATTTATGACGAAGATGATAGACGAGGACTTATCAAACAGGCGATGAAGCAGTTGTCGATTAGTGACCGCGAAGTCAAAGCGTCATCAATCAGCGGCATGATATCGACTGCTAAAAATGAAATGACAAACCCTGATGAATTTGAAGCGGCTGCAAACTATCCCTACCAAAAAAATATTGCCAAAGTGTATCACAAATATGAGGCCATGCGAAAAACAGCCGGAGCGCTTGATTTTGATGATCTGCTGTTGGAGGTAGTACGTTTATTAAAGGAAGTGCCTGCTGTTCGGACGAAGTGGCAGACAACTTTTAAGCATATTTTAATCGATGAGTATCAAGACACTAACGCTGCGCAATATGCCATCGTTAAAGCGCTGGTAAATGATCAGCGTAATTTGTGCGTCGTGGGTGATGACTGGCAATCTATTTATAGCTGGCGCGGCGCTGACTTTACGAACATTCTTAATTTTGAACGTGATTTTAAGGGCGCAAAGGTTATCAAGCTAGAACAAAACTATCGTAGCACCGGCAACATTTTGGATGCTGCCAGTAATGTCATCACTAAAAACGTACAGCGCACGGATAAGAAATTATGGACTGCCGAAGGTCCTGGCGCCCCCGTGTCAGTACATGGAGTGTACGATGAAGCCGAAGAGGCGCACTTGGTCGCTGAGCGCATTGCAACGCATGTTGCCATGAAAGCACGTGCCATTAGCGATTTCGCTGTGCTGTATCGAACGAATGCCCAAAGTTATACATTGGAGCGTGCTTTTTTGCGCCTGCGCGTATCATATCAAATCGTCGGTGGCGTACGCTTTTATGACCGAAAAGAAATAAAAGATATTATTGCCTATCTGCGCCTGATTTATCAGCCCAATGATCGTATGAGTTTTAGCCGTATCGTTAATGTACCAACCCGGGGCATTGGCGAAACAAGTTTGGAGCGGTTTTTGGCATGGCAGTCTGATAGCGGCATGGACATTTTATCTGCGCTGATTAATGTTGAACAAACCAGCACAGTAACGGCGCGTGCTAAGCAGGGCCTGATCAATTTGGGTGAGAAGCTGCGCGCCGCACAAGCAATGCTTGAAACGGCCAGCCCAAGCGAGATTATCGAAAAGGTACTGAGTGTGACGGGATATCGCGATTTTATACTGGACGGAACCCCGCAAGCCGAAGACC
Organism: uncultured bacterium; assembly: GCA_937872185.1. GTDB lineage: Bacteria > Patescibacteriota > Saccharimonadia > Saccharimonadales > Saccharimonadaceae > UBA1547. The sequence continues at coordinate 1,104 of CALMQN010000056.1, read as the reverse complement.
GCGAGGCAAACTTGGGCGCGCTATTATCTGACGCACAAAGCTTTGCTAGTTTACCTGACTTTTTAGAAGAAGTTGCCTTGATGTCGAGTGCCGATACTGACAGTGATGGTAAAAAAGTGACACTTATGACCCTGCACGCTGCTAAGGGATTGGAATTTCCTGTTGTCTTTATCGTTGGTATGGAAGAAGGCATTATTCCGCACGCACGCGTATACGAAGCGGGCCCAGCCGAATTAGAGGAAGAGCGCCGGCTGGCATATGTTGGGATGACGCGGGCGCGCGAAGAGTTGCATTTGACGTACGCCCAAAGTCGTTTGCAGTTTGGCCAGCGCGGATACAATGCGATGTCACGATTTATTACCGACATGGGCGACCAAGTGGCGTCGGTAACTGCCGAACCGCATGTTGTGAGTGAAGCAGAGTTTTATAGTGACGAATTATTTACGGTTGGCGACATTGTTCGTTCCGCCAGTTTTGGTAACGGCGAAGTGATCGAGGTGGATGGACTGGCGTTGACGATTGCATTTGATAATGGGCAAACCAAAAAGCTGAACGCAGAATATGCGCACTTAGAAAAAATCTAAACAGCTCTCTTCTCGTTCCGCCATAATCCACCGTTTACTCTCAGAGGCCACTCTATGGGTGGCCGTAGGCCATCCCATGGCGTTTGGCTCGCCCTGACGGGGACATCCCCGTCGAGTAAAGGTAGATTATGGCGTCTGCTGCGTATAGCGCAACAGCCTTCGCAGAAGGAACGGGTGACGCGAGGCGGGGCAACACCCACTTCGACTCGAACTTATTCGTGAGAAGTAGGGGTGGACCGAGCGGCAGGACCCGCGGGGACTAACCGCTTATGTCTCGTGGATTTTGCGCGCGTATTTTGATATAATGGTACGTAACACGCTTGAGGTGTGTCTGCGAGCATATGAAAAGCATTACCCATAGATCCACCACGTCATTGATTGCGACAATTGTTGCCGCTTTCTTGTTTGTTGCTGTGGTGATATTCATGATTGTTAGTCGTGTCAGCGCAGTGGGTGCGGTGCCAACGGGCGATGGTCGATTGGTAACAATCCATGATAAGGGGACCGAGAGTGTTATTTT
>CALMQN010000055.1 GCA_937872185.1 uncultured bacterium | reverse complement strand
CATGTCATGCACCGTCTCTGGCGATTATTCAGTTGTGGGTCCTGCTGAGGTCAAAATGGTTAGGTGAACCCAGATGTAAACATCCGTGCTCCTTTCACTACCAGGGCTGCCGGTGACAGCGAGGGTCAGCCGGCGACGACGGTCTGAGTGATGGCCGAGGTGATGGCGGCGTGACGGATGTAGAGCGGGGCACCACGGGTGCGGGTCATAAGAGACCACTCCATTTCTTTACGTGCGCCCTAGGGCGCTTTGATGAACGATCGCGGATGCGAACGCCCAATAAGCAGCAACCACCTCCAATCTCTCGGGAAAGTTGCTGTAGATTACCAGGCACCACAATAGGGTGCACGCTAATCTACAGCAACTTCAGTTACGTATCCAACTTGTCAATGTGCCTTAGGAGTAGAAATACATCGTCTCTACTAAGGATTAAAAAGTATTTTAGCACAAACGACCGTTAAAGTCAACGGTTATTGTTCTAAAAAGGTAAATTCGTGATCGCCGATACGAATCGTACTGTCGCCTTCAACGCCCTTGCGGCGCAGTTCATGGTTGATGCCCATTTTGTTCATAATGTCACGCAGGCGGTTGAGGCCTTCAAAGTTGTCATAGTCTGTACGGCGGCCAAACTTCTCGATCTTGTCGCCGCTAACCTGAAAGTATGTCTTGCCTTCGTCGTCGGTCAGTTTCTCGACTGTCCAACCTTCGGCAATTTGGTTTTCACCCAGGCTAATCGTGTCAAAATCATCATCATTGGCATCAATATCATCCTCGGCCGCGACCAGTCGTGCTGCAATGACCTTTTGACGCAGGCTACGCAGGACTTCTTTAAGACCCTTATGAGCCGTTGACGAAATAGCAAATACTTCGGCGTCTTTAGCCACAGCCTTAACAGCATCAATCTGCATTTGAATAATATCGTCGTCCAGGCCGTCAATCTTGGTCAGCGCGATCACCTCTGGTCGGTCGCTTAGTTCCACATTATAACTGGCAAGCTCTTTGCGGATCGTCGTGTAGGCGACGGCAATATCGCTGGTATAGGCGTCGATCAGATGAAGTAGCACCGCTGTGCGTTCGACGTGGCGCAGGAATGCATCGCCCAAGCCCTTACCTTCGCTCGCACCCTCAATTAACCCAGGGATATCCGCGATCAACAGACTGCCATCGTCAATATCAGCCACGCCAAGGTTGGGCGTAAGCGTTGTAAAGGCATAATCAGCAATTTCAGGACGCGCATTACTGACCACGCTCAAAAAGGTCGATTTGCCTGCATTAGGGAAACCGACCAGGCCAACATCAGCCAGCAGTTTTAGTTCTAACTCAGCTTCGAAGGTATCGCCTACCTCACCCTTTTCGGCAATGCGAGGCGTTTGGCGGACCGAGCTTTTAAAGTGCGCGTTACCGAATCCGCCATCACCGCCTTTGGCAATAATGACTTCTTGCCCGTCAGCTGTCAGATCAGCAATAATTTCGCCGTCACGACGAACGATTGT
>CALMQN010000054.1 GCA_937872185.1 uncultured bacterium | reverse complement strand
AACCTTATCGGGCAGTAAAAACCACTTTGCGTCGTATGCAAACAAGATAGCCAACCCGACACCAGCCATCAGCCAAGCGCCAAAACGCACAATATCGAGTGCCGTCTCTAACCCATACGGCCAAAACGCAAATGAAAGAACGAAAAAGGCAGCAACAGACAATTCGATAAGCGGCTCAAACCGTCCAATTGGCGTCTTGCACTGACGGCACCTCCCGCCAAGCGTCACCCAGCTAATAAGTGGAATCAAGTCATACCAGCGCAGTTCATACGAACAGTGCAAGCAGCGCGAATGATCTTTCATCACCGATGATGTGGTCAGTTTGTGAAGTCGTTTATACTCTTTTTCGTCATATTCTTCACCGCTGGCCTTGTCAGCGTTCAGCTGACGGGCACGCAGGCGCCAGACAGTTGCGCCGGCAAAACTGCCCAGGCATAGCCCCACCAGTACGAGCCCCAGATACGTGATCAATAATTGCATAAGCTCCATCATACCAGTTTTACCACCCAAACAAAAACCTCCGCATAGCGTGCGGAGGTTTTTATGTAAAATGCGAGTGTTAGTTGTTGACGCAGGCGACACCACCACCTTCAAGGTACATGGCAATGGCAACTTTTTTTGATCCGGCTGCAGTTACTGCACCGTCAGACCCACAGGTAAATCCACTAAAGAAGTAGATGCGGTTCTGTGTTTCGTTACCGCCCGATGAGACAAAGGTCCCGGCCAGCCCAGCTGCAGTACCGACGACTGGTTCGTATGTCGTTCCTGTTTGGCTGCCTGATGTTCCTAATGGATCGATAAAGGTGTCAGTACCGCTCGATACGACATATTTGGTAATGAAAGCCTGCCAACCAGCTGTCGTGTTTGTCGGCAATGCGCTCTTATTGTTCTGTTGATAGCTGGCGATAGCCGTTTGGACACGGCTGAGATCGTTCTTACGCTGTGTATCACGTTGGCTACGTTGTAATTGTGGGAGTGCCAAAAATACCATCAAAAAGATCAAGCCGGCGATGGCAAGAACCAAGACGACCTCGATAATTGTGAATCCTTTTTTGTTTCGCTGAATGTTCATAGGAACTTTTTCCACCTTTCGTATGAACTTGTTGATGTCAATGCGCCAATATAATCAGTAACGCTTATGCCAATAATACTCTACTGCCCTGTCGTTGTCTAGACGTTCAGACCGCCGACCAATGAATAGATCGGCAGCAAAATCGCAGCAACCATGCCACCAGCAACAACCGCGAGGACAACCATCAGAACAGGTTCAATCGCCGTCGATATGGTCCGGATTTCTTCGTCTAGCTCATCTTCATATACCTGCGCCACCTTGCCCATCATTTCATCGATACGACCTGATTGTTCACCAATCTTGATCATTTGCGGCACCAGTGTCGTAATGTAGTCCTCGGGCTGTAGTGCCGTTGATAATGCTTTGCCGCCTTTTACCTTTTCGGCAGCACGATTAATACTGGCTTCCAAGATGGTGTTATTAATAGCCGACGAGGTAATTCGTAACATATCAAGCATACTCACACCGGTACTCAGCAGTGTCTGGCCCGTACGGGCAAAACGCGCCATGTACAATTTACGAAACATTTTACCAAATATCGGCACGTTTAACTTAAAGGTGTCTTTAAACTTGATACCCGTCTCGGTTTTGAGGTATTGAATAAAGAAATAGCCACCTACCGCCAAGATTATCAGCGCCAACCACCAGAAATTCACCAAAAAATCGGCCACACCCACCATAATTTGTGTCACAAACGGCAATTCCTTCTTAAGATCCAGGTACAGTTTTTCGACTTGTGGCACGACAGTAAATAACATAAAGCCCATGACGCCAAAGATCACAACCAGCACGATGATCGGATACGTTAACGCACCGCGAATCTTGCTGCTGATCGCTGCGTCTTTTTCTTGCTGATTGGCAACGCGTTGCAATGATTCATCTAATGTTCCTGATAATTCGCCGGCTGTCACCAGGGCGATAAACACCGCATCAAACACATTGGCGTGCTTTGCGAACGATTCAGATAGCGACTTGCCGCCTTCGACTGATGCCGAGATGTCCTGGACAATCGATTGCAGCTGTTTGTTCTGGGTTTGCTCCAGTACAGTATGCAAACTTTGCGCCAATGGTAGTCCTGCGCCAATCAAGGTAGCCAGCTGACGCGTAAAAACAATTTTGTCCTTGGTCGTAATACGACCAGATAGTCGCGCCAAGAAATTACCGTCAGCCGATTGCTCTTTGATATTCAGTGGCGTAAAGCCCTGTTGAATCAAAAGATGCGCCGCTGCGCTTTCAGAATCAGCCTGCACGGTTGCCTTGCTGATCTTGCCCGAGGACTGATCGCGCGCTTCATACGCAAACTTCTTCATTCTATCCTCGCATTAACCTTTCAAACTCGGTCAAATCAACAGCATATTCACGCGCCTGGTCATACGTGACTGTACCGCTCTGTACCAGTCCCGCCAGCGTGCGGTCCATTGTTTGCATCCCTTGATCTGCACCAGTTTGAATGACAGCGTCCAATTGGTGGGCTTTTCCTTCACGAATAATGTTGCGAACGGCAGGGTTCGCTACCAAAATTTCAGCAGCAACAACACGACCGCCACCAATGGCAGGGATCAGGCGTTGTGAACAGATCGCCATCAAGATATTAGATAGCTGCGCGCGAATTTGTGGTTGTTGGTGCGGCGGGAACACGTCGATCATACGGTCAATCGATTGTGCAGCGCTGTTGGTGTGTAGCGTTGCAAACACTAAGTGGCCTGTTTCGGCGATGGTAATAGCAGCACTAATTGTTTCAAGATCACGCATCTCACCAATCAACACAACATCAGGGTCCTGACGCAGGCTCGAACGCAGTGCGGCACTAAAGCTATAGGTGTCATAGTGCACTTCACGTTGTACAACCACCGATTTTTTCGATTTATGCGTAAATTCAATTGGGTCTTCGATCGTAATGATGTGCTGCGATTTTTCGCTGTTGATTTTGTCAACAAGCGCTGCCAACGTGGTCGATTTACCACTTCCGGTTGGGCCGGTCACCAGGACAAGTCCGCGTGGATAATCAGCAAAGCCCATGACGACATTTGGCATGCCCAGTTCAGTCACAGATTTAATTTCATTCGGGATTAAACGAAGCGCAGCTGCCAAGTTACCGCGTTCATGATACGCATTCACACGGAAACGGCCCAATGTACCAAACGCAAAGCTAAAGTCGAATTCCTTGTCCTTTAGCAAGATTTGGCGCTGGTCTTGGTCCAAAATGGCAAAAATAAGTGTTTCGACAGCTGGTTCATCCAATGGATTAAACCCGGTAATGGGAAGAAGTGACCCGTCGATACGAATCATTGGTGGCAATCCCACCTGTAAGTGCAAGTCCGAGGCACGCTTACGAACGACCTCTTCCAGGAGCACTTCGATTCTTAGTTCTTGATTGTTCATATTCCCACCTTTTCCTTATGCCGTATCCGCTGCTACACGATTTACTTCTTCGATCGTTGTGATGCCCTGCAACGCCTTCAGGTACCCGTCCTGCCGCATCGTGATCATCCCCTGTGATACTGCCAAGCGTTGAATCTCGGCACTGGTCGCTCGCCTGATGATCAAGTTCTGAATGTCATTGTTGACGTCCATCACTTCGTACAACCCAGCACGTCCGCTATATCCATGTGGCGTTTGAGGGGTATCGATGCCTCTGACTAAAGTATAAGCGCTTTGGCCTGCTAGGGGCAAGTCTTTATAGCCTAAATCTTGCGAAACCGCCGCAACATCAGCCTGCGTTTTGGGTAACAGGTGTCCAATTGTCGCCATAATGTTCTGTGTTTCGATCGGACTGGACTGATAGGTTTCGCGTTTTTCGGATACGCGGCGCACCAGACGCTGACCAATAATAGTGTTTACTGTACTGGCGATCAAAAACGGCTCGATACCCATGTCCAGCAGACGTGGCAGCACGCCGGCAGCACTGTTGGTGTGCAAAGTACTAAATACCAAGTGGCCCGTCAGGGCTGCTTGTACCGCCAAGTTGGCTGTTTCGCTGTCACGGATCTCCCCCACCATCACGACGTCGGGATCCTGACGCAAAATTGAACGCAGCCCAGTTGCGAATGTCAGCCCAATATCACCGTTCACCTGAATTTGGTTAACGCCGTCCATTTTGTATTCGACTGGGTCTTCCAGGGTAACGATATTAACCGTATCATTTTTGATTTCTTTGATCAGTGCATACAAACTGGTCGATTTACCACTTCCGGTTGGGCCAGATGTCAAAACCATACCGTTTGGATGACGAATGCCCTTACGAATAACGCGCAGTGCTCGCCCTGCATACCCCATTTCTTCGATATCAAAACTGTTACCTGATTTATCAAGCAAACGAATAACCACTTGTTCACCCCAGACAACAGGGCTAATCGCTATACGAAGGTCGACTTCTTTGTTGGCGACCTTAACGGTAAACTGACCGTCCTGAGGAATACGGTGCTCGTCGATTTTCAAGTTGGATAAAATCTTTATACGGCTAACCAGCGCTGGTTCAATACTTTTTGGCAGCTGCATAATCTCGCGCAGTACTCCATCAACACGAGCGCGAATCTTCAACGCGCCTTCGAGTGGTTCAATGTGAATATCACTGGCACGCGACTTTACGGCGTATTCCAAAATAGTGCTCAGTGCCTTACTAATCGGTGAATCTTGGACAATCGTTTTGACGTCCTTGTCAGAATCCATGGTGGCTTCGGCCTGGCTAGCCTCGGCTGCCTCGTCAACACTCGAAAGATCGGTGCGATATTGGTCCAGGACGTGACGAACGCCGGCCTCTGAGGCCATAAATACCTTTAATGGGCGTTCGATACGACTGGATAGATAATCGACTGCCTGGACATTGTTGGCGTCAATCATGGCAACCGCCAAGCGGTTTTGGACTTCTGCAAGTGGTACTGCCATAAAGCGCTCAGCAATGTCTTCGGGCAGGAGTGCCAAGACGTTTTGATCGATCAAGCTTGACGTCAGGTTAACGTACGGCACGCCTGACACCTGTGCAATTGCATGAGTCAGCATTTCATCATCAACAATATGTTGTTCGGTCAACTGCGCCAGCAACGGCTTGCTTGCTGCTGTAGCTGCCGTTTCGGCGGCACGAATCACCGGTTCGGCGACCAACCCTTCGTCGATCAACAATCCGACCAGTTTTTCTTGGATATCGTTTGTTAACAGTGCCATCTGGTCACACCCCTACTGCGTTTCCGACGTCGTGTCGGTTGTTGTTGTCGTTGTCGTAGTGGTTGTCGTAGTACTCTTATCAGTACCGTTAATCTGCACTTCAACCGCAGGGTTAATAGCACTCTTGTTAAAAATGTCACTGCTTGGTTCGACAATCGTCGCATCGATCTTTTCGATCGTTTTCACCTTTGCGCTATTGCCGGACATACCGCCAAATACCGCATTGCCAACAACATATGCCACGACAATACTAACCGATGCGATAAAGATAATCATTGCGATGTCAGTTTTTTTCATGATTTCACCACCTTATCTTGCAATTGCACTACGCGTGTTGGTTCGTAAAACGCACGAGCCTGAACGGTCAGCACGCGGGCCGTGCCCTGGCTTTCGATTGTCAGTGACAATACATCAATGGCACGAATCGATCGTTCCAGGCGCTGCAAGGCCTCTTTGAGTGCCGCTTCGCTACCACTCACTGAAAACCTAAATGATATCTCTGATGATCCTGTCGACGTCGCTCCCGCGTCTTGGACGGACGGGTCAGCAAACAGTGTTTCGACACCAACGACAGGGGTGACCTGAAGCGACTCGATTGATAACCCTGAAATGCCCGCCAATAACTTACCCTGTAACGATGCGCCTAGCGCCAATGAGTTTGCATCTGATGGCAGTGCGTCCAAAATTACCTGTAGCGTCTGATCGTCAGATTTTGCCTTGGCGTTGGTCAATGCCTCGTTGCTATCAAGCACACGCACTTGGGCTTCAAGCTCTTTGACGTTGGCATTATTGGTTTTTAATATCGCAACAGTCTTATCTTTTTCGGCCAACACTTTTTCATTAAAGACAATCTTTTGTACCAAAAACAGTGATCCAACAAGGGCAAAGCCAAGAACAACGGACACACCCGCAACCCATACAAACATCGTACGGCTGGCCTTACTGATCTGCGTTCGCTTACGAATCGCGGCGTCTTTTGGTTGCATATTAATTACCCCCCTGAATATCAACGGCACGATCAACAAAGATGCTCTTTGGAACACCAAGGTATGAATCGGTTGCGTTACCATTAGTGCTAATCACCACTTGGGCATTCTTTGACGCTGGCGAAAACAGTTCGGATGCATACGTAAATGTCAGAGTAAATCGCAGTACCTTGGCGCCAGTCGAATCTTCACCGTAGCTGGTATCGCCCGTACTGACATTAGATGCCAAAATGACTTCCTGTGATCCATCAGTGCCGTCATATTTTACCTTGGCGCCTTCGATCGTCTTACGGAACACCTCAACTGCAGCATAACTGTTGCTAGCCTGGCCCTCCATTTCAATCGTGCCAGCTGCGGCGTCAATCGTCAGGTTAGATATCTGGACATCGTTTGGTGATGGTGGGATAACCGCCAGCAACAAATCAAAAATGCGCGAATCGATCTTTTTGTCGTCATGTTGGCCTGAAATCTTCGTTAACTGATTTTGAATGGTCAATGTTTTTGATAAATCTTCAACGCTGGCTAGCTGCTTGCCACCCTTATCAATTGCATCGTCAGCAACCACACCGCGAACTGTTTGAATACCAAAGGCATAAATCGCAAGAAGCGTCACAATGGCCGCTGCAATAAATCCGATAAGGATCGAAAACGATACAACGGTGGCACGAACACGCTGCGCTTTGATCAGTTCTTGTTTAACATCCGGGACAAGGTTGATTTCAATCATTACTTGTTCCTCCGCTGCGCCAGTCCAATAACGGCAGCAAACTCTGATGCCACACTGCCTAATTGCTGTTGGTCTGCTTGGGCAACACGAACTTTTTGCCACGGATTGGCAATACTTGAAGCAATACCTGTTTTAGCGGTCACATATTCACCAAACTGCGGGACCACGGCCGAAAAACCTGACAGCAGAATGCCGCCCACTGGCGTATTTGGATAACGCGTTTGGAAAAACTTGATTGATTTAACCAGTTCAGCCGCAAAATTATCCAATGTGCCTTCGATCGCGCGGTAAACTTGGCCTTCCAGACGATCTGGTGCCAGACCAAACTTGATGATGAACTGACGAGCTTGGTCTTCCTGGACGTTGAGGTTTTGAACAGCAGCCTTAATCAGCGACTGTAGCCCCATTGGAATACTACGCACCAATCGCGGGCTGTCGCCATACGTAATCGCAAGATCGGTTGATTGTTCGCCAACGTCAATAATCAGCCGAGCATCCTTGATGCCAGCCGGTAACAGCGCGCGAATCATGGCCAATGGGTCAGGTTCGGCAGCAATAACGTTCAGACCCAAGCTTTCGATAAATTCCAGTCGTTCTTCAGCATAGGCATTAGCGGTGCTCGCCAACAATACTTCTTGTTGCTTGGGATCGTGCAGTGATTGTCCCAACAGCGCCCAGTCAACCTTTGTTTCGTCGATTGCCATCGGAATATATTGGTCAATTTGATACTTAATGGTGCTTTTCAGTTCGGCTTCGCCCATCATTGGCACGTCAATCACCGTCGTAAACGTCTTGCTTGATGGCAGACCAATCGCCACGTTCTTTTCTTTGATGCCGCTTTGACCAACAGCGGTCATGATAATCTCGCCCAGTCGTCGCTGTGCTTCAGCCGATCCACTGGCAGCTGTTTTTTCGTCCAAAGGTGCATATCCAAAGTGTTGGAGCGACCAACTATCAGGCCCTGTTTGAGCCAACTGAACAACGCGAACCGCATTTGTCCCGATGTCTAGAGCAAAAAAGTCGCCCACTCCTTTTAGTAATGCCATATTGGTTATCATTATACCGAAAGCGTAAGCGTAAAAGCAAGCGCCACGTCGATTTATTATCGAGGTGAAAGTTCGTTCGTGGAGGTCGTTTGCAATCGACCGCTCGCCACAGCCTGTGCCCGTGCCCACAAATAGGCATCAGGGCGTAGGTTAATAACTTCTGCGGGACCGCCATTGGCCGTACGCCGCAGCCACAAAGCTTTCGCAATAATCGGCCCATTAATCTGTAGTGGACGGGCACAAACCGTACTCGTCAGACGCTGGCCACCAGATAGCTCATAGGTCGGCGAGTCCGTATCGCAGGTCTCGACGATACCATCTGCGCCACTGCCAACAATCCAAGCATCAACTTGCGTCACGCTACTTTCAATCACAATTTTATTGGCGATAATGACCAGTTGCGGCAATTGGTCAATCGCCGCGTACGGGCCCAAGGCGTATGTCTGGTTGCCCGTAATAGTCACCGTCCCAGTCGTCTTAATAATAATCGATTTACCTGGCTGCAAGACACTCGCTGCCAGTGTCAGATCACCGCTATGGGTACCGACATACGTTCCGCCACTCGTCAGCAGACTGTCGGCAATGACAGGGCCAAATACAATCATTGGGCTGCCGCCGGGGAATGCCGCGGCGACGTCAGGCAAAGAACGCGCCGAATTATACTGCCCGACCATTGTCGCAGCGGTACAGCCGGTGTCATCGGTGTTTACGAATGTCAGCGACGCTCGTTTGCAGGCCGACGAATGAGCCTGGCCCGGGCCCGCCAACGTCGCGCCCGATCCTGCGCCTTCAACCGCACCCGCTACAAATATCCCATATTCAATCCAGCTGCCAAAGGTCCGTGGGACCAATGCGACTTTTTGGCTGGTCGTGCTGGTCCTAACGTCTCCTGCCGTGCGAACATCACCACCCCATACCTGAACAGTCGGCTTACTGACACCACTGTCATTCACCACGCTACAATCAGTACAAGCAACTGGTAGCAAATCGGTGGATATCGGCGTACTAGGATTCAATCCACCAGAGGCAACAAAGACAGCGCCCGCTACCAGCAACAATCCGATCATAGCGACGCCTATTATAGCCATCCCGCGCTTCATACTATCCACCCGCCCATTCATAATTATCTAGGTCTATCTTACTACAGAAGCGTATGCGGCTCACGTTACAAACGTGGTGGTAATTCGGTGGTATACACCGTTTGGACGCGGCTGTTAGCATCGCCCTGCGCTTTGGCCCACAAATAGGTATCTGGGCGAAGGTTAAAGACTTCTGCCGGTTCGGCAGCTGTGGCAAGATCTGCACCAAATGTGCGTCGCAACCACAAATGTTTCGCCATAACTGGCCCATTAACGGTTAGCTTGGTGTTACATTTGGCACTAGTCAGTCGCTGTGCGCCGGTCAGCACATATGTCGCCGATCCGGTGTCGCAGGTTTCGACAATTCCCTGAGCGCCGTTTGCGATCAGCCAACCGTCAACCTGGGTAACAGTACTTTGTACAATAATTTTATCGGCAATAATCACCAATTGTGGCAGTTGGTCAATTGCCGTGTAAGGGCCAGGCGAATACGTCTGGTTGCCCGTGATCGTCACGGTGCCACTAACCTTCAGGATAATCGATTTACCAGGCGACAAGGTGCTGGCCGACAGGCTTAAATCACCGGACTTACTGCCGATATACGTACCCGATGCGGTCAGGCTGTTTGCCACGACTGATCCCGCGGCAATCACCGTGCCCGTGCCAGGATAATTGGCGGTGACATCGGGTATTGAACGTGACGTCGCATAACTACCGGTCGCTGTCCGGTTGGTACAACTTGGCACACCGCGGCCAGACGTCACATTCGATGGGGTCAGTGTCGCGACATTACAGTTAGTCGCGCTCAACAGACCAGGGCCGGCATAGGCTGATCCCGAAGCTGCGCCCGTCACTGCGCCACTGGCGAAAATGCCGTATTCAATCCAACTGCCAAAGCTGCGCGTCACACCAGCAATCTGCTTGTCGGACCGTGCCGTCAGTACCTTCGAACTGACTGATCCCGCGCCCAGGAACGACTTGCCCACCGACAAATCGCCCGCATGCACCTGCGTTTTTGGTTTTTTGCCGATTAGTACACAAAACGGTTCGGAATGACGCCAACGCCCATCGTCCTGGGTATAAGGTCTAACCGATAATGCAAAACATATCTTTGTGCCGGACGGATAGGCCCCAATGGTTTGGGCTTTTATTGCGGCGGTCGATACTGCTGTCGGCCCACCCGTTGGAAAAGCCGTCGTGCCCCCATCAAGTTTCGTCCAGGCATTGCCATAGTGCGCTTGCGGCGTACTGTTATTGGTCTGAAGCGTTAGTGGATACGTGCCCGGTGGCGATGCGGCAACAACAAATTTTGATAATTCCCAGGCAGCACCCGTCGATGCCGTCTGTCCGGTATTGGTAACGGTCGGATTGATCGTCATGGTGCTTCCAGATTCGACAACGGTATTGCGTGTTACATTGGCATCCATGTTTGGTGTCAAATTAAAGTTAATCGCCACAGGTAACCCATTACTTTCACCGCCCGGGTTCGCACATATGCGGAATAATGAATAAGTGAAGCCTGGGCCCGATATAACAATGGCATTTGGGTCATACTGCGACGAGCCCTCCCATACCACATCTCCCCTGTTAGAGTTATTGCGCCCACCGAAGTTTTGGCCAATGTCCAAACTGTACGTCGAAATGCTTGCAGTATGCGCAACGTCCCAGTTAATCCAACCCTGCTGCTGGGCGTTGTTCAAACGATTACGCAGCTCTGTCCAGTCAGTATCACCGATGTAGCGCCCGCCGTCGCCGACAGTATCACCCCCTCGTCCCAACATTGTATGCACGATAAAGCCGGCACCCGCAATCTGCCTGGCGGTATCACCGGTATCATTACCGCTACCGTCCAGTCGGTTATACCACTGCAGCAACCCAATCAATTGGTTGACACAGCTAAGGTCCGCTTTATTTGTACAGTTACCAACATAAGCAAATGGAATAGCGCGTCCTTCTGCCACGGTCGGAAATACGTATGAGCTCCATGACCCTCCACAATAGTTACGATCGCAGTACGGAACAGAACCGCCCTGCCTTGCGTTCGAGAAATACCCATAGCGTTCCGCACGACCCAGATATGCAGATGCCTGCATGGCTGGTGCAAAAATCTGAATAGCGAATGCAAGTAGCGTCAAAGCGACAATGGGCCGATATAGCCTTTTGACGATCACTTCAGCTCCTCTACCTTATAGCGATAATAATCACCAAGACCGGATTTACCGTCTGCCTCCGAATAGGTCACTGCTTGTTTGTAGTATTCAAGCGCCTTTGGCTTGTTCTCAAGTTGCTCATAAACGCTTCCGACTACGCTAGCAGTAAACGCAGATGGACTTGCCTCGTACGCCAACAAGGCAGTTGTAAGCGCCTGTTGCAAATCGCCGGCTGCCATATACACCGTCGCCTGCGACGCCTGATAATACGCCTTCTCGGCACCAGTACTTGTTGATGCTGCCTCGGCGTATATCTCGGCCTGCTTCGTTGAATTTCCTTGATTCTCAGCGCTGCTCACCTGCGTCTTAATGTCTTCAATACGTGCCGTGGCAGCCTCATCAAGCGGAGCTGGTTTACTTACCGTGCTGTCATCGGTTTTTTGTTCTTCGGTTGTTCCTAAATGAAATGTTGCATTCACCCAATCAGTTATTGGCGTACGAAACACAAATGCGGCCACGCCAATCACCACCAAAATCACGACAACAATAATAATTACTTTTTTGCGAATGAATCCAAAAGTCTGCGTGTGTGTATGCGCCATGTCACCTATAAGCATAATCTATTT
>CALMQN010000053.1 GCA_937872185.1 uncultured bacterium | reverse complement strand
GTATCACGCCCGACAAGAAGCGCTTCGACAAGCTGCATCGCACTGCCAAGAACAACCGTGACACATCGATCAAGCGAGCCCAAGAACTGGCGCGACGAGCCGACCCGATGTAGGTAGACCTTTGGTGGAGCGGAAGATACAGGGCGCTCGCTGGCTGGACTCCATGTCCGACCGGGGAGCGCCCTCTTTCAATTTCTGTTACAATATAGTGAATGTTTGACGATGCAAAACAACTGATTGAATCAGCCAACAAAATTATTATTATCCAGGCCGAAAACCCTGACGGCGATTCATTAGGCAGCGCCCTCGCACTGGAAGAGATTTTGGGCGATATGGGCAAAGACGTATCACTGTACTGCGACGTTGAAACGCCAAAGTACCTGCGTTATTTCAACGGCTGGGATAGGGTTTCGCATGATTTTGACACGTCGGCCGATCTCGCCATAATTGTCGATACGACCAGCGACACATTAATTGGCAAAGCCCTCAAACTGCCTGGTGTGCGTCACTTTTTTGAAACCAAATCAGTGCTGGTCATTGACCACCACACATTAGTCGAATCAACACTAAGTTTCGAACATACCCTATTAAATGAAAAGGCCGTCGCGACAGGCGAGCTTCTGTATTATCTCGCCACCAGCGCCGGCTGGACGATCAACCCACAGGCAGCCGAGAGTTTATTTGGCGCAATCCAAGCAGACAGCCTGGGTATGTCGACGCAGCACACCACAGCCGAATCGTTCGAAGCCGCAACTGGGCTGGTCAAGCTGGGTGCCAGTCCGTACGCCATTGAGGCCCGTCGTCGTGAATTTATTAAAAAGGCACCCGAAATTCTGAAGTTTAAGGGTGAGCTGATAGGCCGTATCGAATATTATCTGGACGGCAAACTGGCAGTCATCCATGTCACCTGGGAAGATATTCAAAAATACAGCGACCAATTTAACCCCAGCATTCTGGTGCTGGACGAAATGCGCCTGGTTGTCGGCGTCGAAGTAGCCATTGCAATTAAAACCTACCCTGACGGTAAGCTGACAGGTAAGCTGCGGTCAAACCAACCTGTCAGCGACACGATCGCTGCGTTCTTTGGTGGTGGTGGCCACGCGTTTTCGGCAGGCTTTCGCGTGTTTGAGCCAATTGATACAATCATTCCAGAACTGCTTACTGCAACTGATAAAGCCTTAAAGGATCTGCCTGATGACACTGCAACTGCATAACACGCTCACTAAAAAGCTAGAGGAATTCGTTCCGCGCGAATCGGACGTCGTGCATTTATTTGTATGTGGGCCAACCGTATATGATTTGTCGCACCTGGGGCATGCCAAAACATACGTGCAAATGGATATATTGGCCCGCGTCCTGAAACAGCACTACGATGACGTTTTTTATTTGCAAAACATCACCGATATTGACGACAAGATCATCGCCCGTGCGACCGAACAGGGGATTGACTGGCAACAATTGCGTTCGCAGTTTGAAGTCGAATACTTAAAAGACATGACTAGCCTTAATAACACATCGGTTACGCAGTATGCCCGAGCGACTGAATATATCGATGATATTATCAGCCAAGTCAATCGGCTGATCGATGGCGGGCACGCCTACACCATCCCTGGTGATGGCATTTATTTTGAAATCACGACATTCGCGGGTTATGGCAAACTGTCTGGCCGCACCGAAATTAAAAAAGACGATTCTGAAAGTCGCATTGACCAGAGCGATAACAAACGTGGCTGGAATGATTTTTGTGTATGGAAATTCTCTAAACCGGGCGAGCCCGTTTGGAATGCACCGTTTGGCGCTGGGCGTCCTGGCTGGCACATCGAAGATACCGCCATTGCCGAACATTTCTTTGGCCCTCAGTACGACGTACACGGTGGTGCGGTTGATTTGATTTTTCCGCATCATGAAGCCGAAATTACACAAATGGAGTCGATCTCGGGCAAGGTACCGTTTGTGAAATATTGGGTACATACTGGATTTTTGACGATTGATAACGAAAAAATGGCCAAGAGCGTCGGTAACTTTTATACCATCCGCGAAGTCATCGAAAAAGGATACGACCCAATGGCAATCCGTTTATTTATGCTGCAAGCACACTACCGCTCGGCCGTTAACTTTACGTATGACAACTTAGACGCCGCCAAGAACCGTTTAGCGAACTGGCGCAATATCGCGTCCCTCCGCCACCAAACACACGATACGCTGCGTGATGATGATGAAAAAAGCACTGATGAACGAAGCGTATCACTGTATGCGACGTCACAGGCAATCATTGAAGCACTTGATAAAGACCTGGATACGCCAGCAGCGCTGACGATCATTGACGAGGCATTTTCACGCCTGGGCAGCATACCGCTTGACGACATCCACCAACACGCGCTGACACAGCTGCTACAAACTATTGATGACGTCCTGGGCCTTAAGTTACTTGAAACGACACCAGATATTGATGATGAGACAAAACAACTGATTATTCAGCGTCAACACGTCCGCGCAAACAAAGACTGGAACGAATCAGATGCATTGCGCACCCAGATCGAAAAGAGCGGTATCACTGTTCGTGATACCGCTACTGGCCCTGTCTGGGAATATACCGCTTAGTTCTTTGTTGCTTTATCAAGTTCGGCAGCAAGTGACTGCTTGCTCAGTTCACGACGCTTTTTAGCGTTCGCAAAGTATTCTTCGGCCAAAACGCGGATTGATCCTGCGATAGGGATGGCAATAATACCCCCGACAATACCAAACGTGTAAAGACCGATTGTTACAGCGACCAGAACGGCGAGAGCTGATAAATCGATCTTTTTACCTTGGATGTTTGGCGAGATGAAGTTATTTTCGATTTGCTGGTAAATCACGAAGTAAATACCATACACAATTGCCGCAGCAGGCTCGTTTAGCAAGATGAGCGTCGTAATAATGATGCCGCCGATCGTCGCCCCAAACATAGGGATCATTGACAGCACAAAGGTGATGGCGGCGGTTGGCATGGCCAAACTTGATGGGATATTAGGGAAGATGAAGCTGAGGATGAATACCAGCAGCGCAGCACCGGTTGCACCAATCGCAGAAACGGTCAATTGACCAGTTACAAAACCCGTAAAGACATTGTACATGTTGTCAGCGATGCGACGGTGGCGAAGCATCTTAGCCTGGTTGTTATACGTGTTCCACAAACGTTTCGTCCAAGTAGGGCCCTCAACCAGCATCAGGAAGGTGAGTACTAGCACTAAGATAGCTGCTGTAATAAACGTAAAGAATGAACCGATGCTTGCAATGATTCCCTTACTGATGTTTGTCGCCCACGAAGTGGCACTTTCCTGAACTGACAGCAACGCCTGGTCAACTTGACCGCGCAGGTTGTATTGATCGATCACGTCGTTCAGGCCATGCCACTGACTGGTTGCTGACTGCACCAGGTGCGGTAAATTCTGTACCAAGCGGATCGTTTGATCAACGATTGATGGCACAACCAGAAACGCAAACGCACCAAGCGCCAAGATAACAGCAAAGTAAGCAATCGCTGTCGCACCAACACGTGACTTACCGGGCAGACGCTTGGCAATTTTGCTGACAGGCACGTTTAACGCAAGCGCAAAGAAAATTGAAATACCAATAATGCCCAATGCAACCTGCGCGCTAATAATTGCCAACCCAGCAAGTGCAAATCCAATTACCACCAGCCAAAAACGCACAAATGTCTTCGTATCAATCTCAATCTTTGTCTTCATGGTCTGTATTATACACTTATTAAAGATTACGGGGTAGTAACACTCGACAAGTCGCTTATGGCTACGGTATAGTAACACTATATGGATACACTCATCGAAGACTTACGGAAGATCTTTCATGGCGAGATCAAACATGACCTAGCAACACGCGAAGAATATAGCCATGACGCGAGCGTATACGAACTCATGCCAGACGCCGTCCTCGCTCCGCGTGACACACCTGACATCAAACGCCTTGTCGACTTTGTAGCGTCACATAAACACAGTTACCCAGCACTATCTATAACAACCAGAAGTGCGGGTACGGATATGTCAGGTGGACCGATTGGCGACTCGCTTGTCATTGATATGACAAAGCATTTCGGTAGCATTCACTCAGCTTCACCAACCATGTTACATACCCAACCCGGCGCATTCATGCGTGACATCGACCCTGCATTACTCGCACACGGCGCAATGCTTGGTTGCGTGCCGGTAAGCCGGGCAATCAACACCATTGGTGGCATGGTCGCTAATAATTCGGGTGGCGAACAATCACTTCGCTATGGAAACGCTGATAAATCGGTTCGCGAGCTGAAAGCCGTGCTTGCCGACGGAAACGAGTACACATTTAAACCGCTCAACAAAAAAGAGTTAATGACAAAGATCACTAAAGGTGATTTCGAGGGGGCCCTCTATAAAAAAGTATATGAGCTCATCGAAGCAAACTATGATCTTATTAAGAATGCACGACCAAACGTTCATAAAAATTCAATGGGCTACAATCTTTGGGCGACTTGGGATAGAGAAACCGGTATATTTGACATGACCCAACTGCTGACAGGCAGCCAGGGGACCCTGGGAATCATTACTGATATCAAAATTGCTGCGGTTCCTAAGGCACCGCACTCTGGGCTACTACTTGCATACCTTTCTAACCTTAAGCAGCTAGGCGACGTCATCCCTCTGGTTACCAGCCATAACCCAGCGACATTCGAGGGCTTCGATGATATTACCTTTAACCTCGGAATCAAGTACTTCAATACCTTCCGTAAACAACTTGGCACAAAAGAATGGGCAAAGCAGCAAGCCCAGTTGCTGGGCAGTGTTGCACGCCTCAAGGGTCACATCCCGAACATGTTATTGATGATCGAGTTCGATGGTAAAAGCTACCAAGAGGTAAATGAAAAGATCGTTACGCTTCAGCGTGACCTCCATGCCCGATTTAAAAACATCCGCACGGAGATTGAAGGTAATGAGTCAGCTAGTGCGCCATTTTGGAGCATTCGCCGTGCAGCTCTTGCGCTACTTCGCAACCAAATACACGGACGATATGCATCGGCCTTCATGGACGATATGGCCGTCAATCCGAAGCATGTCCCCGAGTTTCTGCCTAAAGTACGCCACATCATTCGAAAATATAAGCTCCCCGCCACAATTCAAGGGCACTTTGGCGATGGGAACTTCCACATTATTCCATTAATGGAGATCACCGACCCTAAAGATCAATTGAAGCTAGAGCCAGCTATGCGTGAGCTCGTCCCCATAGTTCTTGAATACGGCGGTACCATGGCAGGTGAGCATAATGACGGCATGATCAGAGGGCCTTGGTTACCAGCAGTATTTGGCGACCAAGTATATGAACTATTTAAAGATACCAAAGAAATCTTTGATCCACACTACATCTTCAACCCAAACAAAAAGACGGATGCAAGTTGGGACTTCAGTATGGAAAACCTTCGCAGCAACCGTGCCCGTAATTTTTATAAATAGGGCCCGGTAGTGAAACGATTCGACAACAAAGAAGCGGCCATCAAGAAAGCCAATCAACGCATTGTCGAAATGGTATTTGTCACGCTGGCTGTGATTGTCATTGCTGTCCCGCTGATTGTTGTCACCGAACCGATCATCGGTGTCGATGGCGTGTTGGCACTCACAAACAGTGTCGTCTTTATGTACATCTTACCAATCTCGATCACGACGCTCGCGATTGGCGTCTATGTGTTAGTGAAGCGCATTGGTAGCGCCCAATTTTTACCGTATTTGGCACTAACGGCACTGACCGCATACGGCGTTACAATGGGCATTTTATATGCAATTACGTACCTGACATTGTTAGCCAATTCGTAGGCATAGTGTATGCCTCAGCGCTTTGACAACAAACGCTAGACAATGTATAGTGTGACTATTATGACAGCGCCCAAACAAGCAGTCGGCTGTGTCGACGCAGCAACAGCAGTACTCGGTGACAAATGGACACCTGTTTTGCTGCGCTTTTTCATAAACGAAGACAAGGTGCGTTTTTGCCAATTACAAGACCTGGCCGACGGCATTAACCCACGTACACTATCTGCACGTCTAGATCATTTAGAACAGCACGGCATTATATCCAAAGACGCCACAACCAGCATCAGCCGCTGCGAATATAGCTTGACCTCTAAAGGCCGTGACTCGATGCCCATCATTGTTGATATGGAATCATGGAGCACGAAATACGCTCCTGCCGCCCCCTAAGCCTCAGCATTCTCTCAGATTCGGCGTATACTATAGATATATGAGAATTTTAGTTATTGAGGATGAACACAAAATTGCAGGAGCGCTAAAAAAGGCACTTGAGCAAGAAAGCTACGCCGTTGACGTATCGTATGACGGTGATGATGGATACGCCATGGCAACCACCGAACCATACGACGCTGCAATTATTGATCGCATGATCCCGGGCGAGTATGACGGCCTGGCCATCGTCAAAGCCATGCGCGAAGCCAAGATCCACACACCCGTACTGCTACTGACTGCAATGGCCAGCGTGCATGACCGTACCGAAGGACTAGATAGCGGTGCAGACGATTATTTAACTAAGCCTTTCGCGCTCGAAGAGCTGCTGGCCCGTGTTCGCGCCTTGCTACGCCGCCCAACCGAACAGCAGTCAAACATACTGAGCATTGGCGACCTAACACTTGATACCGTCAACTACAGCGTTAAGCGCGCGGGTAAAGAAATCAACCTGACCAGCCGTGAGTTCGCTCTGCTTGAATACCTCCTGCGTAATCCGGGGCGACCACTCAGCAAAGAGGTTATTATCAGCCATGTCTGGGACTACGATGCCGATGTCCTACCGAACACTGTCGAGGTCTATGTCAAATATCTGCGCGCCAAGATCGACACACCGTTTAAAACGGAGTTGATTCACACCATCCGTGGATTTGGTTATAAATTAGAGGCAAAGTAATGTTTCGATCCGCCACCCTTAAACTCACCGGTTGGTACTTGCTAATTCTGATGTCAATCAGTGTGTTATTTAGTGCGGCGATTTATCAAATTACGTCCACCGAGATCAGCATTCGCCTAGAGCGCTTGCAAACCAATCTGCAAACCATGGGTCAGTTCCCGGCGCGCGCGCCGGGCGACGTTTTTCGAAGTGGCGAGGAGGCTGAAGCTGCTGGGCACATTATCTTGGGACTCGTGTACGCCAATCTACTGATCCTTATCGGTGGTGGTGTCGGCAGCTATTTGTTAGCCCGACGGACGCTGCGACCGATCGAAGAAGCCCACGAAGCCCAATCGCGTTTTAGTAGTGACGCGAGCCACGAACTACGAACGCCCTTGGCCACGATGAAGGCAGAACTTGAAGTTATCCTTCGTGACAAAAATACCACCAAGAAAGACCTTGAGGAAGTGTTAAAGAGTAATCTGGAAGAAGTTGAAAAACTGACGCGCCTATCGGAAATGTTGCTCAACCTATCACGCTTGGAGCACGGTAAATTGGAACGATCGATCATTGATATCGCCGATGTGACCAATGACGTCGTGCGACGCTTTAACCTACCAAAAAGCCGACTTGAAGTCAGATCAGTCAAACACGCCGTGGCAGTCGGGAACGAAGCCGCTGTGTCCGAGCTGGTAGCGATCTTGGTTGATAACGCGATCAAGTACAGCCCCAGTAACTCACTTGTTGTGGTTACGTTGTCGCGTCAGGGAAAGTTTGCCCGTTTTGACATCACTAACACGGGACCTGGTATCGATGCAGATATCTTACCGCATATTTTTGATCGCTTTTATCGGGCCGATAAATCGCGTAGTAAACGATCACAGGAAGGCTATGGGCTGGGCCTATCCCTTGCCAAGAAAATCGTTGAATTGCATAACGGTGAACTAACGGTCACCAGTACGCCTGATCAATCGACATCATTCACCGTATTATTACCAAACTCTCAGGTACGTATAAGCAAAATCTAAGTATTGCCGTTTATACTCCTTACATAACCAATAATTGTAAGGAGTATACAATATGAACGTAGTAACCCGGGGCATAAAAAATGCCCTTCGTAGCCCGCTAAGAAGCGGAGCGATAATCGTGATGCTGGCGATCAGCATTGGATTGATACTAAGTATGCTGGTTGCCCGTAGCAGCGTCATCGCGAAGATTGATGATGTCAAAGCAACAGCCGGAACATCGATCACCGTGACGCCAGCAGGCGTGATGGGCTTTATGGGCGGCGGAGACCCCCTAACGAGCGAACAGGTGAGCACAATCAAAAGTACAAACCATGTAGTCGCATCGTCTGCGACGCTTACCGACCAACTGGGAACTGACGACACCAATCTTTCCAGTTCATTAACATTGGGATCGTTCGGTGCGCGTCAGCAACGATTTGAATCGAGCACGTCAACACCCCCAGCCGGCGCGGAGTCATTTGCTGGCGGCGATGATTCATCACGGCCAACCCCAACGCCTCGTACTCAAGTAACGGGTACGACAGACGCCAGCTCGGTATCAACCAACGGTGGTGACCTTACTATTACCAGCGGAGTTACCATCGATGGCAACAGCAGCGACTTAACCGCACTTGTTGGTACCGACCTGGCAACAAAAAATGAACTCGCCGTCGGTGACACATTCACCGCATATGGAAAGACTGTTAGCGTCGTGGGTATCTACGACACGGGCAACGCCTTCCAAGACAGCGGACTTATTATGCCGCTTGCGACCCTTCAAGGTCTGACCGATCAATCAGGCGCTGTCACCAGTGTCATAGTAACCATCGATAGTAGCGACAATGTCGACTCGGTCGTATCAACGCTTAAATCAACACTCGGCGACAAGGCAGATGTAACCAGCCAGGCCGCACAAGCAGCCAGCAGTGTCTCGTCACTAGAAAGCATTGCTAGTTTAGCCACTGCCGGTGTCGTTGGCGCAACCATTGCTGGTGCGGTGATCGTGCTGCTTGCCATGGTAATGGTGGTGCGGGAACGCCGCCGCGAAATCGGCGTTATCAAAGCCATCGGCGGCCCAAGCCGTAGCGTTATCGGACAATTCGTCACTGAAGCTCTGACGCTAACCGTCATTGGTGCAGCTGTCGGTTTAAGCCTTGGTATCCTTGTCAGTGGCCCAATGACACAGTCACTCGTGACAAGTAGTAATAACTCAACCTCATCACAACAAGAGGCCGGCCCTGGCGGCTTTGTACGCGGCGGATTCGCCCAAATTGGCACCAACGTAAATGAAGTAACTACCAGTTTAACCCCGCAGATATTCGCCACAGCAGCAGGAATTACACTTATCATTGCCATTGTTGGCAGCGCCGTACCCGCCTGGTTGATTGCCCGAGTCCGCCCTGCAGAAGTATTAAGAAGCGAATAGGAGATCCCCATTATGTTAATAGTTAAAAACCTCACAAAATCATTCGACAGCCCAAGCGGCACAGTCACAGCGCTTGATAACGTCAGCCTGCAGGTCGAAACCGGTCAGTTTGCAAGTATCATCGGTAAATCAGGTAGCGGCAAGAGCACCTTGCTGAGCATGCTAGGGGCACTAGACGTGCCCACCAGTGGCAATATTGAAGTTGACGATGTCGACATTGCCAGACTGTCGGGCAGCAAGCAAACAGCATATCGCGCACGCAAGATTGGGTTCGTGTTTCAGCACTACAATCTGATTCCCAACCTTAGCGCGCTCGAAAACGTCATGCTGGCCCTAGAGTTTGGCGGCATGCCCGCAACACTACGAAAAGGTCGCGCCGAACAATTGTTAAATGACGTTGGCATCAACGAAGATGAGCAGTTGCGAAAACCTTCACGACTGAGTGGTGGACAGCAACAGCGCGTATCGATCGCCCGTGCACTTGCTAACCGACCGGCCATCGTGCTGGCAGACGAGCCAACCGGCAACCTGGATAGCGAAACCGGACAAAAGATCTTTGACCTGTTACACAGCCTGTCACGATCAGAAAACACCACCATTATTGCCGTCACACATGACATGGATATCGCTGGCAAAACCGACAAGACCTTCCGCCTCAAGGACGGAAAAATTACAACAAAATAACGTACTTTTCTCAGTTTGTCCTCAGCGTTCTGCAGGACAATAGGGGTAACGGTCAGCCCATAGGGACAAGACCATGACAACAAAGAACAAAAGGAGGATTCAATCATGAACACCGCCACCGCACAAAAAACCATACTACTCAGTAAAAAGGGTATGAAAGAGCTACAAAAAAAGGTTGCCCGTCTGGAACACGACCGTATCATGGCAATCAAATCGTTACGTGAACTTGATAAAACATTGGGCCACGATGAGCGCCTGGAACGCATCGAAAAATTAGCACAGCTTGAAACAATCGAATCAGAACTGGAAGACAAAAGTCACCAGTTATCTGGTGCTCGAGTGATGCCAACTCGCCGCGCACGGCTGCAGGTCGCCATTGGGTCTGTCGTCGATTTAATCGATCAACAAGGCCGTCTGTTCCGCTATACGCTAGTGAACAGCATCGAAGCCGACCCAAGTGATGGTCGCATTTCGATTGAAAGCCCGCTGGGCCAAAGCTTACTGGGACGGACCGTCCAAGACATCGTCGAATGGGGGACCAGCAACATGCGCGCTCAGCGGCTACAACTTGTCCGCATTATGTAGCATCAGCCCTCATGACAATAGATACTCATTGCGCTATAGTTGTCCTATGATAAGAGATATGCCGGCCGATAAATTCGAAAAGCTCTCAAATGAAGCAAAAAAGAAGTATGTAGTACAGCTGCTCATTAAAGAATCCGGTGCGTCTCCCGTTCACCCGGGCCTGCCTCCTGTGGCATTTGTCATGGCAGGGGTGCCCGGTGCTGGGAAAACAGAATTCCTAGACTCGCTCGTAGAGGAACTGGAGCAGGAAAAGCAGTATGGTGAATTTGTGCGTATCGACCTTGATCAGATAGTTACAATCTATCCAGAATACACCCCAAAGACCTATGCCAAATTCAGAAGCCAGGGCAGCAGTGTGTTGGCGCGCTGTATTGATGAGCTAAGGCACAAGCGATATAACATGATGATCGATGGTACATTCTCTGGTGAGGCTGGATCATCGGTCCGAAATGTAGAGAAGCTACTATCGAATGGCTACAGGGTCATCATGGTTTATATGTACGACAAGCCCGAAATAGCATGGAACTACACGCAATTAAGAGAGCAAGAAACCGATCGAGGTATTACGATCAACGGCTTCATCCACGCATGTAAAAATGTCTCAGTAAATCTGAAAACCACACTTACAAATCACAGAGCGAATATTAATTTTTCGATTTCAGTCGTAAAACAAAAAGAGCTCCGCGATCGCAACTACGAGATAATAACTGATGAAAAAGAGGTTGACAAGATCATAGAAGCAGGATATAATATTGACAGTTTGAAGGAAACATTATGAAAAATATTTTCACCCTATTTAAGAAAGCAAGTCCGAAGACACGTCAGCAGATTCTGCTTGATTTCGTTAATGATGCAGACAATATCGAGAAGGCCGTACAGGGCTCAATGGAGAAGCGTATCGAGCTCATTGACCGCGTATCCCAAAAACAATTAGCCTAATTGGTCACGGTTCGCGTTTTTTAAGTCGCTTACCGGCAGCGTTTGCAAGCACCCACTGAGCCGAGGCGGCCAAAACAATCAAAATCGCCAGCGGCCAGGTGTCTTGCCAGGCGGGTGTCGTAAAGTCAAAGAAATCACGAGCAAAGCTGAGACCGAAGCTTGGCGTCACGACAAAGATGACCGCCAAGACATATAGCAACCGTGCCAGGCGTGCCGTACGGTTGTTTTTAACATCAAACATACGCGGCAC
>CALMQN010000052.1 GCA_937872185.1 uncultured bacterium | reverse complement strand
GAGTATCCCCAGATTGATGCTCGCGAGTTGTTAGATGCTCGGAACGCCGTCGAAGATAATGGCGCATCATTTGATCAAGTTGGAGCTCTTCGTAAATTGCTAAGCGAAACCGAGGTGTCTAAATTACTCGACGAATTCATTAGCAGGGCATCTCGTCATGATATTTTGTCAGATGGTGCGCGTGATTTACTGGATAGACTTGATAAAAAAGGAATACCATTTGGGATTGTGTCATACGGAGATGTTTATTGGCAAACAATCAAAATGAATGCATGCGGCGTGCAGGGCATCCCAACGCTGATTACCGATAATAAACGAAAGGCAGGCGTTATTGTTGGCTGGCAACAGAGCGATGCTACGTTTTTGTTACCGGAATCTTTGGTCAAAGAAACAACGTACGCAAAGCATATCGTTCTTTTGGATGACAAAGCCATCGCATTTAGTGGATTGCCAGCACAAGCACGGGGGTACTGGGTCCAACCTTCCTCTGGTGTCTTGCTACCTGCTCAACAAGGCATAGTACCCGACAATGTTCGTGTTGCGCGTGGACTACGTGAAGTTATGGCATTTGAATCGCTTTAATCAATACTTTGTAGGTTGACGTATGAAATACTCAGTTAATCGAACAGTTATATCTGTTAGTGCTTATACTTATTCACAGTTCTGTGGAAAAATAGACTACCTCTTGAGCATTCTGTCAAAAATGGGGGTTGTAGTGGGTAATTGTGGGTAGTATAGTTAAGCCAGTGGAAAGCAGTGGGTAACACCCCCTACAAAAACAAACACCACTAACAATTAAAAATAACCTCACGGAGCCAAAGAGAAACATACACATGGCCAGCGTAGATTATTTCGAACGAAAGCTTGACGACAAGCGTCGGTTAACCATACCGACTGAACTTCGAAATGAATTTGCTAGCGGTGTTGTACTGACTCGTGGCTTTGGCCAATACTTGCACCTGTATCCAAAATCAGTTTGGGATAGGGAAGTAGAATCGGCACTGAGTGCCAGCGGAAATATTCTCGATGAGAAAGTCGCTGACATGAATGTCCAATTTAGGCGCGGGAAAACCGAGGCAGCACTGGACCAAAAACAAGGTCGAGTAATGATTGAGCAGCACCTGCTTGATTATGCCAAGATTGACCGAGCCGTGGTCGCTGTTCGCGCAGGCGCTTATTGGCGCATTATATCTGCCGAAGCAGACGTGTAGGCAATCATTAACCCTGAATTTGTTCTTTAACAATCCATTTGCAACAAGAAAAACTCTCGAGATCAGCTATCTGGTAGTGAAGCAGTGGGCTGTGGCGCCACATTAAAAAAGCCATGTACCTTCTTTACAAACACACCTCCCAAAAAACTCCACCTCACACGGGGCCCCCACAAAAACTTGTTTTTGCGGGGAAACCACACATAAGTCTCTCAACCGAATAATTGATAGGGTTTGAGTTACATCGTAACCCCCTATATACCGATTATTCGGACACTTATAATAAAACAAACACACTACAAAAATAAAAAGCATCACTACCAGTTAGGTGATCTCGACTTGTCCGACCATGTTATATTGGAAGAACAGATGAGTAAAGAACATCCACCACAATCAGGAGTCAAAGACGAACACCGTTCGGACGAGACTTCAGTATTACATGTTCCGGTTTTGTTACAAGCAAGCTTAGATGTCCTAAAGCCCCAAGTCGGTGAGAGCTATCTCGATCTGACGGCAGGGTATGCGGGTCACGCAAGCGCGTTTTTAACAATAACCAAAAACTATGCCGGATCTGTCTTGGTTGATCGTGACGATTACGCTATTAAGCGTCTGAAACCACTGTCGGACAAGGGAGTAGGGCTGATGCATACCGACTTTGTATCTGCTGCACGTCAGCTGGTACAGGAAGGGAAGCAGTTTGACATTATACTGGTTGATTTGGGGGTTTCATCACCACAACTCGATCAGAGTGAGCGAGGGTTTTCTTTTACAAATAGTGGTCCACTGGATATGCGCATGGACAGACGTCTCGGCGTCAGCGCAGAAACGCTCGTTAACACCGCCACGGCGGATGAACTAGCGCGTATCATAAACCAGTACGGCGAAGAGCCGATTGGATTTGCTCGCACAGTTGCTACGGCGATTGTCGACGGCAGACCACTGTCAACAACAGAAGAACTCGCTGGGCTCATCAAACAAACATATCGTGGCAAATGGAAAAAGACACATCCTGCCACTCGCACCTTTCAAGCACTCCGGATTGCGGTTAACGACGAATTAAAACAAGTCGAAGACCTGATGCCACTTTTGCCCGACCTGCTAAAAACAGGCGGGCGAGTGGGCATCATCAGCTTTCACAGTCTCGAAGATCGCCTGGTCAAACGGTATTTTGCCGAACAATTTGATGCAGGACTTGAGGCTGAACTGCAGCCATTGACCAAAAAGCCAATCGCAGGAGACATTTACGACGTTCACAATCCGCGCGCAAGAAGCAGCAAGCTTCGGGCCGCAGTGAAAAAATAAAAATAAAAAAAGAAGGGGCAAAACACCATGCCAATTCACATTACCGTACAATACGCGGACGTCGCACAAATTGTGCCAGTTCACGTAAAGTAGCAAAACATTTGTCCTACCGCTTTGTATGAGCGGTAGGACACCAAAATAAACATAAAAAAGAAACCACCACCACATGTCTTATCAACCAATGACTCAGTTTAGTAGCCGTCGGCAACAAAGCTGGTCGCGCAACCAAAATACCGTCGCATTTATTTCATCCGTCAAACTTGGTCCGGTCGCTCATACAGTGCTTGTTGCATTGATGATCACGGTGCTTGGTTTGATTTATCTAACACAGGCAACCCGTGCCACCAGTTATGATTACGAATCACAAAAAATTGACAGTCAAATTGCAGAATTAAATACCAAAAAGAGTGATCTTGAAGTAGAAAACGCACGCTTAACGGCGCTTGAGACAGTAAAGAACAGCAGCGTTGCTCGTGAAATGACCACTGCATCGAGTACTCAGTACGTACGGCAATAGCATATGAGGTTAGAGCTGCAAAAGGGTAGTCGATCACGAATTCTTGCCGGCCTGGTACTTGTTATCATGGCCATTTTCGTTGTTCGACTGTTTTATTTGCAGGTCTTGCAGCACGATTATTATGTGTCTCAGGCAGACAGCGAGCAGGTAAAGCGATTAACGATTCCTGCTAAGCGTGGGCTGATATATGCACTTGACGGTAGTAAACCGGTACAGCTGGTCATGAACGAAACGGTGTATACTGTCTTTGCTGATCCGGCGATTACCGAAGATGAGAGCAAAATTATTGATACGATTCGAAAAGTAGCTGGCGGAAGCGCCCGGGCCGATTTGCAGGACCTGCTGGATAAAAAAGAGAGCCGTTATCAGATTTTAGCAACGAAAGTGACTCGAACCCAGGCTGAAAAAATCAAAGCCGAGCGTTTGAAGGGGATTGGGTTTCAAGAAGAGAGCCAGCGGGTATACCCCGAGGGTTCGCTTGCTGCACAGACGTTAGGGTTCGTCGATTTTGAGGGTAATGGTAAATACGGCGTTGAGGGCGCTTTGAATGATCGGCTGCTTGGCGAGGATGGATTGTTACAGACCGTAACGGACGTCAGTGATGTCCCACTGACGATTGGTGATCGTAATGTCAAGCAGCCTGCTGTTGATGGTGACAATGTGGTGCTGAGCATTGATCGTAATGTACAGTCGTACGCACAACAAGCGCTGGCGGCAGGGCTTGAGCGGACAGGTGCGACGAATGGTAGCGTCCTGGTGATGGATCCGCAAACGGGTAAAATTATGGCGATGGCCAATCTGCCGACGTATAACCCAGCCGAATTCAACAAGGTTGAAGATGGAGCCTTGTTTAACAACAACATTATCAGTGCTCCGTATGAACCGGGTTCGGTTATTAAGACGTTGACCGTATCAACGGGTATTGAAAAGGGCGTCATTACGCCACAGTCGACCTATAACAATACGGATTACATCAAGGTTGACGACCGTGTAATATCGAACGCCACCAAGGGACAAACGGGCACCATCACTATTCAGCATGCACTGAACTGGTCACTTAACACCGGTATGGTAACGGTGGCACAGCGTCTGGGCGACGGCACGACGATCACGCGCGGTGCTCGCGACACGATGTATGATTATTTTTATAACAAGTTTGGGCTGGGGCAATACACCGGCGTCGAACTTGACGGCGAATCGAGCGGGGAAGTGGTATCGCCAGAGGACGCTGAAGGTAACGCGGTGCGTTACTCGAACATGTCGTTTGGTCAGGGAATGAATGTCACTATGATTCAAGTCGCCTCGGCTTTTAGCTCGATTATTAATGGCGGTAATTACTACAAACCAACAGTGATTGATGGCGTACTGGCACCAAATGGGACATATGAAAAGGTAACAACCAAACCCGTGCGAAGTGTCATCAGTAAATCGACCTCTGATCAAGTGAAAGAAATGACCCGGGTGGCACGCGGTGCTTTTTATAGTCGTGTTGATAAACCAGGGTACTTGATTGGTGGCAAGACTGGGACATCTGAAACGATTGAAAACGGTCGGTATGTTGATAATCAGACGATTGGATCGAATGTTGGATACGGTGGGACAGAAGAGGCGCGATATGTCATAATGGTGCAAGTATCTGGAAAAGATAAATCACTCCAAGGCGCTCGCGACGCATTGCCGATATTCACCGATGTATCAAACTGGATGATCGATTATTTAAAACTACAGCCAAGGGGATAAGATGGAAACAGTTGCAGATTTGACAACAGGACTCACCGGAACATTTATTTTAAGCGTTGGAGCCTTTCTGCTGGCGATGTTCTTGACGCCGATCTATACCTTTTTGGCATATCGCTATAAGTTTTGGAAAAAACAGCGAACTACCAGCACGACTGGTGAAAAGCTGTCGGTATTTAACAAACTGCACGCCGAGAAGTTTAAGCGTAATATTCCCACGATGGCGGGGCTTATCTTTGTGTTGGCGATCACGATTGTGACGTTCTTTTTCAACCTTGACCGTAAAGAAACCTGGTTGCCACTGGCAGCGCTGGTTGGCGGTGCACTTGTCGGGTTGTTAGACGACATTATCAATATTCGTGGTAGTGGCAAGGGCGTCGCGGGCCTAAGGTCGAATTTGAAGTTTGCCATGATATCGGTTATTGGCCTGGGACTTGGTTGGTATTTCTTTGTGAAGCTAGGTGTTGACGTTGTCCACGTACCGTTTTTGGGCGACTGGGCGCTGGGCTGGTTGATCGTGCCGATCTTTGCCTTTGTGGTTGTTGCGGCGGGTAACGCTGTGAACATTAGCGATGGCTTGGACGGGTTAGCTGGTGGGCTGGTTGCGATCAGTTATGGGGCGTTTGGTATCATCGCACTCCTGCAGACGAACTTTTTGCTGGCAGGGTTTTGTTTCACCGTTGTCGGTGGATTGCTGAGTTATCTGTGGTTTAATAT
>CALMQN010000051.1 GCA_937872185.1 uncultured bacterium | reverse complement strand
CTGTGCATCTTCCCATATAAGATACGCACTGTGATCACCACTATTAATTTCTAACTTGCCCTCAGTATTTACCAAATTATATGTTTGGTCAGCTGCCCGCTCAACCAATGTATACGCATAATCATATGTCTTACTGCCAAACGTGCTCAGCGTCACGTTCGTGATGGACTGTGTGCACAGTAGCACTTCAACCAATTCCTGATCGTCAATAAACAACGACCCGGCCGTACAACCAGTACTGAATGTATAAGTTTTTGGTGCAATACCATTATTTTTAACTGTGCCCTTAAGCGTCAGAGTTTCACCAAATGCATAACTTGTTTTATCCACGGACAAACTGGCCGTAACAGGCAGTAAATTTGATGCGATGACAGCAACGATAACCACGCCGATAATTGCAGCGATGATAATGCCCTTTTTTACACCTGACTTCATTGGCTCAATAATATCATATCCGACGCTGTTCAATGTGGTCAGCGCACAGCTGCACGATGTCCTTCAGCAACTTATCGGGAATGGGTCGATCGGGGGTAAATTGTATGGTACCTTTTGACGTTTTAAAGCCCGATAGCTCTTTGCCAAACACCTTGACTGCCTCGGCACCAGGAAAAATACTAACATGATGCTTAAACGCCGCCAGCCCAATCAGATACTTGTCCTTAAATCGCAGCACTGGTATGCCATACCCGATCGTATCAACCGCATCTGGCGCCACTTGTTTTGCAACCGATCGAATCCGCTCCAGTGCTTCACGTTGCGCGGGCGGTATGTCCTTTAGATAATCGTCAATAACGCTCACACTGCAATAATAGCAAATAAAAAACACCCTCGGTAGCGATCAAAGGGTGTTCTTTATGTGGAGGGCCAGCGGGGACTTGAACCCCGGACACCCTGCTTAAGAGGCAGGTGCTCTAACCAGCTGAGCTACTGGCCCATATACAACGACAGATTGTACATCATTACCCCTGTTAACGCAAGTCTTTAGCTTAAGAAACATGCAATTCCTATACCCTAATAATAGAGGTACCCATGGTATAATAGTATCGATACGCACCCGTAGCTCAGCGGATTAGAGCACTGGTCTTCGGAACCAGGTGTCGCAAGTTCGAATCTTGCCGGGTGTACCAAAATGATTATGCTTAAACACTTCGTAATGAAGTGTTTTTGTTTGTTACTATTAGACTATGAATCCAAATCAACAATTTCTCTGCACATCAAAGAATAATAAGGATGTTTATTATGATCCAATTCATTCTCATGCGGCAACTCACTTTAATGATGCACCTGAACTCAAAGATGTCGTTATTGAAATTATTACAAACAAAGATTTGCTAGGTAACAAAATTGAGTTCGATAAAGATATGTCCAGAGTTGTTGGTAATATGGATGTCGTTGACGTTGATAGCACAGATGATTTACTTTATGCCAAACGTAAAAATCGTAATGAATATGTGCCATTTACAAAATCTCGTACAGCACAACCCACTTCATTTGTATCAATGGGTTTGATTTTGAAAGATGAGAGTTACGAACTGACTAGCGCATGGTTTGGTGGATTTGAATCACCACCATTCCCTGGTGAAGCATCTGCAACACAAGATAGCATTGATTTTTGGAACAAACACGCTTTTGTTTGGGGCAGCCAGGGAGTTCAAGAAGAAACTATTACCTATACATGTCCTTGGTAGCCAGTTATTGCAGTTCTAACTTTGGATAGTACGCTGTACCATACAAAAAGAGTCAGTATAGCTGATTCTTTTTGTTTGGTACACGCCGAGCAAGATGAGACCTTCGCTTTAACAATCCATTTACAAAACAACCCTTTTATGATAATATAACCGCTAAGCACGACCGTGCCAATTGTTCGTCCGACCCTTGGAGAAAAATGACCGAACCTTCCGATTTCGACCTGGCCTATGGCCCGGCAAAGATCGAGCTGATAGATGACCTGGTGGATTTCCAGCAGATGGCGCTCGACTTCGTAGCGGACTGCACTGTAGGCGCTCACGACATCGCCTTTCTCGTCGGCGATGGCATCGACAGCGGTTGGCGGTTCTACGCCGCCGAACCGAACGCTGATGATTTCATCATCATCATGCGCAAGGGCCTCATCGAGGACCTGCCGCAGTTCACCGATCCCGAGCCGCCAACCCCAGACGTCATCGTCGATGTCGTCGACGAGTCGGACTTCGGCCTGAAGGGCTACACCATCAACAGCGCCGAGTACCTGCTGGTGGCGATGTCGAACGACGGCGAAGGGATCCGGATCGCACAGGCGACGGTCATCCAAGACGACGACGCGGCGCACAGCGGAGACATCCGAGAGCGCTTCGACAGCCTGGTCGGTGCGATTCCCACGCCCTGAGTCATCTGGCGGCAGCCACAAGCAGCCCCGATGAAGTCGGGGCTGCTTGCTTTTTTGGCCCTCGCGAATGCGCTATACTACACCCATATGGACATCCACACCAACATCCCACTCGCAAACTTCACGACAATGAAACTGGGCGGACCAGCCCGTTTTATGACAGAGGTTCGAACAGCCGATGAGGTCGCTGCCGCCTACCGTAACGCCAAATCTCAATCATTGCCTGTATTTATATTAGGCGGCGGCAGCAATGTGATCGCACAAGATGAAGGGTTTGCTGGTCTGGTGATGCGTATTCGTATCCCGGGTTTTGAAATAATAAATGATGACATAAACACAACAACAATAAAAATCGGGGCAGGGGAGGACTGGGATGGCGTCGTTAAGCGAACGGTCGACATGCGACTGTCTGGTATCGAAGCATTGTCGGCCATCCCGGGAACAACGGGGGCAGCGCCAGTTCAAAATATTGGCGC
>CALMQN010000050.1 GCA_937872185.1 uncultured bacterium | reverse complement strand
TTGCTAATACTCTTTAGGATATGCGATGCACTGTCACCCTCGCGGTATAATCCCGCAACACGCCCGGTAGGGTTGTCTTTATCTGTCCCGACATACGTGATAACATTCGTTTCGAATAATGAAAAACTCGTCACGCCGGATACGAGCGAGCGTGATATTGTACCGGCCGATACATCCAGTTTACGAATGTCGCTACCGCTTAAAGCGTATAGAATACTACCGCTTGTTCCCGAAAAGACAAGGCTGGTCAGGTCGAGGTCAAGTAACGTCGTGATATTTTTACTGGCACTGGCGTCGCGTGTGTCCAGCACAATCCATTCCTTCTTATCTCCGTACGCGTGCCTAATAATAACGTAGCGCCCGCCGCTATCCCATGAATCGACTACATACGAGTGTGCGACACCCGGGGTTGTCGACTGGCTGATAACTGCTGCGGGGATCGTCAGCGTATTGGTTTGGACGGTGTCAGAACGCAGATCGATCAGCTGAAAGGTCGCGGTAGCAGCGTCTTGCTGGGCAATAATGTAATCACCGCCTGGCGCAGCCAGGCTTGCTGCCAACCGCTCATAGTTACTGACTGATTCGACCGGACGATTGACAGGGACCAGCCGCGCATAGGTAAGCCAAGTAAGCGTACCGGCCTTCACGTCGAGCGTTTTCTGCCACGTTTCATACCCATTTTTTTGCATCATAAATGTATGCGTCCCAGCCAGTACGGTTGATTTCGTCGGCGTCCGAGCATTGATTGTTTTACCATCTATCTGGATTGTTGCGCCAGAAGGAATGGTAGCAAACTGTAATAGCGAACCCTGCTCGATACGCCCATTATCGGCGTCAAATCGATACCCCAAAATCAAGAATATAAGTCCAGCAACACCAATCAGAACAGATACGACCATCACAGCGTATATGGCAATACGCTTAGCAAGCTGTTTCTTCTTTGAAGGACGGCGGTACATCTTTACACTAATTATACCAATATATGCCTGCCTGAGCACATTTTTTGATCAAATCCTTGCATATTTCGGTTAAGCTTTCTAATATAGTGGTAACGCTACGCATTGGCGTACCAAAACATAAACGTGGAATCTGCGAGGCCACAGTACATGAGTAAAAGTTCAATCGTCACTATTAATGGTAAGCGCTATGACGCAGTTACGGGGCTCCCTGTCGCAGGGTCAAAGCCCGCCGTCAAACCAAAACCAACTCATTCTGCTGCCGTTCATGCACAGGCGCAACGTTCGCAAACGCTCAATCGTCGTGTGACTAAAAAACCAGTCGCGTCCGCTAAACCACTGCACAAACCAGGCCGCAGTATGGACATCGCACGTAGCAACAAAATCGCTCGCTTTGCACCGCACCCGGTCGCACCAGCCAAACCAGCGGTCACAGCTCAACCTGATATTCCGGCCAGGCAACATCCCATCGCTGCCAAAGCGCACGCTGCACATGCTACACCGGCCAAACCTGTTATGGCGGCAAAAACAGCACAAACGATTAAGGAAG
>CALMQN010000049.1 GCA_937872185.1 uncultured bacterium | reverse complement strand
GAATCGCTTCGGCCTTTTGCTCAAGTTGCGTAATAGTCAATTGCCCACTCACTATATAACTCCGTGCTTACTTATTTCTTTTACCAGTGTAGCATAAGCAGTAGCAGGATCGTCGCTCCCTGCGATGGCGCTACCGGTGTTCAAAACGTCTACACCACCCTGCGTCAATGTGTAGGCATTATCAACGCTGACACCACCGTCCCAGCCAATTTCGACACTGGGGTTAATGGCCTTAATCAGTCGGACCTTCTCTAATTGCATCAAACTCGCCGTCCCGCCGTAATGGCCTAAATCACCACTAAATACCAACACATGGTCGGCGTTTTCAATTGCCGCACTTACCATAGTTGGGACCGTCGGCCGCTGCAGGGCAACACCGGCCTTTATACCGTTTTTCTTGATCTCATTCAAAATTGGTGTCAGGTTTTGCCCTGTCTCGGCATGAAAAACAATCAAATTTGGTTTTAGAGCGATCAATGCCTGTAAATGCTCGCCGGGGCGTGCAACCATAGCGTGAATATCAACAATCCATTCTTTCGGCCAATAAATTTGGTTTTCCGCCAGCAAAAACGTTGGTGCGAATTCGCCGTCACTAATATCAATGTGGACCCGCTGCGCGAATGGCTGCAGGCGTTCGATAGCCGCCTTAAACTCTTCGGCCGTCTCTACAGTTATAGTTGGTGCTATAACGCTCATAATTCATCAATCTGCGCGTTGCGCCTAGCGTACCTGACTGCTGTCGCAAACGGCGTGTTCAGCCACGTCTCAATAATGCCCTGCCAAGCGGCATCATCACCGTCATCCAGTACGCGCGCAGGTAGGCACAGTACGTTGCTATCGTTATCATTTCGCGTCATGCGAGCTTCAAATGCGTCCCAAATCACGCTTGCACGAATACCCCTGAAGCGATTGGCCGCAATCGCCATCCCTTGACCGCCCCCGCACAGCAGAATTGCCCGGGGGTCCTTATCCTCACTTCCAATAACTTGAAGCGCCGCTGCCTGTGCGAACTCCGGAAAATCGTCATCGGGATCAAGTGTCTGATCGCCGACATCCTGCACGTCATATCCACGCTTCGCAAGATACGCAAACACCTTTTCCTTTAAATGGAATCCGTTGTGGTCACTGCCCAAAAATATCTTCATATTTAAAGTATAAGCGTTATCGTATTACTTGTGCAAGGTTCGACCGACGTCTGCGACCAGTTCGACCAGGCGGTTGCTGTATCCCCATTCGTTGTCGTACCACACCATGACTTTCGCCAAGTTTCCGCCAACTACTTTCGTCAGCAACAGGTCAACGACACCAGAATGGCTATTGCCAATGTAATCACGACTTACTAGTGGTTCTTCGCTGATGCCCAAGATACCCTGGTAAAACGGTTCATTTGCTGCCTTTTTAAATACGTTGTTAATTTCTTCAACCGTCGCATCACGACCAAGCAATACGGTAATATCGCTAATTGATACGACCGGGGTAGGAACACGGATACTCAGGCCATCAAACTTGCCCGTCAGTTGTGGTAGTGTCTTGGTCACCGCAATGGCGGCACCCGTCGTCGTTGGGACAATGTTTTCGGCTGCATTACGACCTTCGCGAAGGTCCTTGCTTGGTGCGTCTTGCAAGGCTTGGCTGGCGGTATAACTGTGAACCGTCGTCAGCAGTGATTTCTCAACACCAAACTCAGCGTCCAAGATTGCCATAACGGCACCTAGTGAGTTTGTCGTGCAGCTGGCGTTACTAATCACTTCGCTCGCACCCTCAATTGCGTCTTCGTTAGCACCCAGCACGATAGTATCAACACCGTCGCTTTTACTTGGACCACTAATGATCACACGCTTAGCACCGGCCTTGATGTGTAATTCTGCAGATTCTTTATCGGTAAAACGGCCGGTTGATTCAATCACCAGTTCAACGCCCAAATCACCCCATGGTAGTGCTGCTGGATCTTTTTCAGCCAAAACTTTGACGTGCTTGTCATTCACAATAATGCCCGTGTCGTCGAATCCGACTTTTTGTTGGTACAGCCCATAATTACTGTCATGCTGCAGCAAATATGCCAATGTCTTGGTATCAGTTAAATCATTAATCGCA
>CALMQN010000048.1 GCA_937872185.1 uncultured bacterium | reverse complement strand
TCCGCGTTCCTTCGCCATCTCGCGTACTTGTGGCTTTTTGTATCCGCCCAGCGGAAATAGCGTTTTTTGTAATGCCTCACCGGTCACGCGGTACAAAAAATATGTCTGATCCTTGTTGGCATCTTCGGCAATCTTCAACACCCCATCCTGAACGCGGGCGTAGTGCCCCGTTGCGATCATATCGGCACCATCCTCTAGTGCAGCATCAAGAAACAACTTAAACTTTACTTCTTGATTGCACATAATGTCAGGGTTAGGCGTGCGACCGGCTTTATATTCGTCGATCATATAATCGACAACCTTGTGTTTGTATTCGTTTTCAAAATCGAATACCTTAAAATCAATCCCCAGCTGCACAGCAACGCGTTTAGCATCGGCCAAATCATCAGCCCATGGGCACTTCATGCCGGGCAGATCTTGGGTCCAGTTTTTCATGTATACACCCGTGACGTCGTACCCTTGTTCAAGCAGGAGCGCCGCGGTTAGTGACGAGTCGACACCGCCACTCATTCCAACATACACCCGCATTACACCGCCTCCTGAACGTGAAAAACAATGATTTTGAATAACTCGCTAAGGCTTAATGACCATCCGCGAGGGTTTGTCCACCACCACACCGACCAATCCTGATCAGTGGCAACGGGGTGATTAATAATCATGACGTCTTTCGTACGGGCCGTAAACTCCAAATCGGCACGACGTTGATGATACCCAGATGTTACCAGGATGACCGTACGTATATCATGTTCGCGTAGTATCATCTGTGTATTTTCAGCATTTTCTCGTGTGGTTTCAGAATATTCATCAATATATATAGCACTCTCTGGCACACCCGCTGCGAGGGCTCGGGCTTTCATCGCCGCAGCGTTACTCAGCCCCGTCTTGTCTTCTGCTGCACCAGAAAATATCAAAATCGGTGCCCAACCTTTTTTGTATAACTCAATCGCTTCGTCGGTCCGTGCGTTCGTATCGCCACCGCTGACAGCAACCACCGCATCGACTGCCTGACATTTGCTGTTATTAAGGATCGTGTTGTTGCACGGCGCCAGATCATCAGGCTGCAAATAATTCCCAAGCGCCAATATGATTACTGCCAGCAGTACTGGAATCGCAAGCAAAAAAATAATCAGACGGGTCACTTGCTTGTCCTTGTGTATTCACGATTTATTTCTTCAATGATGATATTAGCTGCTGCTACCGTATTTTCTGCTGTTGATAAGTGACCCAGCGTCAGACGCAAGCTGCCGTCGGCAATCTCGGGCGCCAGACCAATAGCCGTTAACACATGCGAGCGCGTACCTTTATTAGCAGCGCAAGCACTACCCGTCGCAACCAAGACATGACGGTTTTCGAGTGCGAACACCATTCGCTCGGCATCAATCCCCGGGAACGACATATGCAAATGCCCCGCTAAACGATGCTTTGGATGACCCGATATGACCGCACTAGGGAATGCGCCCGTTAAACGTGCCTGCAAATCATCGCGCAGCTCACTCAGTCGTTTGGTTTCAAATTTGCGATGGTCGGACACCAACGCCAAGGCCTTGGCAAACCCAATCGTTCCGGCGACATTTTCGGTCCCGCTGCGCAGTCCACGTTCCTGCCCGCCGCCGACGATCTGCGGGTTCAGGCGGACATGACTGGCTGCCCACAACAGCCCAACTTGCTTCGGTCCATATATTTTACCGGCGTTGAGCGTCAACATATCAATACCCAAACGAGCGACATTGATATCAACCTGACCGACCCCCTGCGATCCGTCGCTGTGCAAATAAATCGGCGTCGTATCACCCTTCGTCAGGCGTTTTTCGCGTTCACCTCTGACAACCCCCGCGATATCTCGCAGCGGCTGAACAGTTCCAAGCTCGTTATTAGCAATCGCCACACTGACCAGTTGCGTCTGCGGCGTAATAGCAGCCTTAATGACGTCAGCCGTCACAAAGCCACGTTCGTCAGCAGAAACAACAGTATGGTCATGGGTCTTCGCAGCCGCAAGTACCGCGTGATGCTCGATGTTCGGTACAACAACATGGCCAGAAACAGCCGCAAAAGCGAGATTGATCGATTCGGTTGCGCCTGCGGTCATGACAAGTTCGTCAGGTTTAGCACCGATGTGCTGAGCAAGTTCGTGCTTGGCAGCCTCATAATCACGGCGCACTGAAACGGCGACATTATACGGACTTGATGGGTTAT
The DNA here is from genome assembly GCA_937872185.1 of uncultured bacterium. Lineage (GTDB taxonomy): Bacteria > Patescibacteriota > Saccharimonadia > Saccharimonadales > Saccharimonadaceae > UBA1547. Next base: position 6,443 of record CALMQN010000048.1, on the reverse strand, counting down.
AAAAATGGTCAGAAAAATACGGCTGCATTGCAGCAAGAACCCGCGCGTCTAGTGGCGTCGCGGCGGCATGATCAAGATATATTGACTCCGTATCCACTGTATTAGTATATCAGTTACGCAGCCAGACCAAGGTCTGAGCGTTTGGATTTTTTAGGTTCGGCAGGAGTAGTCGTAACAAGTGTTTCGTGCGGGCTTTTTTTGTACACTTCGCGCAGAACCCGTTCGTGATAGTGGGACGCAATCGTAACCAGTCGACTCATTTCATCATCACCAATTGGTTGGTGGTTTGCACCGTCTTCAATCAGTAGCACATGGTCGTGATTGACTTCAAAACGATAGCCTTTCGTAGACGTGCGGCCTTTTTCGTCTTTGCCAATAATAATGTAAAACCAGTTGTGGTCTTTTTCGTAGAAGAACTTGCGTGTTTCGGGAGCGTCGTCGTTACCAACGATCTCGGCACCAATCCAACTTTCAGCATCGATCAGATCATTAGTGCCAATCTTACGCTGGACGCGAGGCAAGTTCATGCTGATGAGTGATGTCAGGATATTGCGTCCCCAAGACTTCTTTCGTTCTGGCAGAATCTGCGCAATATCAGCCTGCGCACGGGTCAACTCAATATCATCGCCAAGATTCTGCAAAACTACGATTTCTTTGTACTGTTCTTGGCCGACACCGTACTCAACGGGGGCAACAGAAATAGCCTCGTAAGAACGTGGCGCGTCGGGCATTTGATATTCGGCGTTTGTTGACATCTTTTAATAAGCCTCGGTATAGTTAATAGCTTTTGTCTGTCTGTTTTAGAGTGCGAATAACGCACGAGCGTTTGCGGTGGTTGCCGATGCAACTTCATCGAACGTCAGTCCGCGAATGGCTGCATGATGTTCGGCAATATTCCTCACAAATGCTGGCTCATTTACCTTACCACGAAAAGGGTCAGGCGTCAAGTAGGGCGCATCTGTTTCGAACACTAGGCGATCAAGCGGAATTGATGCAAACATTGCCTTTTGCGTGTCGTCCTTCGTAAAGGTACTAATGCCGTTCACGCCAATATACAGACCGCGACGTAAAGCTTCGTCCAGATGAGCCTGCGTGTCAGTAAAACTGTGTAGTACCCCACGAATCCCACTAAATTCATCCAGAATGGTCCAAAAATCCTGGAAGGCACTCTCACGCTGCTGCGCAGACGATGCCTCACGAACATGAAACACAATCGCTAAATTATGGTCAACTGCGATCTGAATCTGCTCTTTTAATGCTTGGATTTGAACGTCTCGCGGACTGTGATCATAAAAATAGTCAAGCCCCACTTCACCGATAGCGATAAGATTGTTGGGCTTGGTGTCCGCGATGCTGCGAATAGTATCATACCCGTCTTTGGTATCATGTGGGTGAACGCCAATCGTGGCATAAACGTCTTGTTCTGTTTGGGCCATTTCAACTGCCAGACGTGAACTTTCCTCGGACGTGCCGACACAGACAATGTGCTGCACGCCAGCCGATCGCGCCCGCTCCAGAACATCGCCAACCGGCAGTGGATAGTCTGATTCGTGAATGTGGCAGTGGGTATCAAATAACATGCTATACCTTTGGCGCGTGCGGATCTGGCGTATGCAGATAAATTTTAGGAAACAACACGCCGTCAAACGGCACAATCACGCCTGATTCAAATGTCTTGTGAATACGATCGGCTGTCGAAGGCAAAAACGGCACCAACAAATCACCGATCTGCAACAGTGCGCCGACACAAAACGCCAACACTTCCGCCAGGTGCGCTTCAGCTTCGGGATCTTTACCGATGCCTTTGGCAATTTCCCAGGGCTTTACGTTTTCGATGTACTGGTTTAGGCTTCGCACCATCGCCCACACTTCATCGATTGCCTTGTTAAATTCCAGGCTTTCCATGGCTTCGTGATACGTGCTCATGTCATGCTCGCCTTGCGGTGCTTCACCAATAACTCCCGCTTGGTACCGCGTAATCATACTTGATACACGCTGAATCAAGTTACCCAAATCATTCCCTAGTTCGGTGTTGTATGCGGTTTCAAACTTTTCCCACGTAAAATCGCCGTCATCGAGTGTTGGGATATGGCGGGAAAAGAAATAGCGAAAGGCATCAAGCCCGTACTGATCGATGATCTCGTTGGGATCAATCACGTTCCCAACTGTCTTACTCATTTTCTCGCCACCTGAAACAATATGACCATGGACCAACAGCTTCTTTGGCAGTTCAAGCCCAAGGCCAAGTAACATCGCTGGCCAAATCCCAGCGTGAAAACGCAAAATATCTTTGCCAATCACCTGAACATCAGCTGGCCAATATTCTTTCCATTCGGGCCTATCAGGATATCCCAGGACAGTAATATAATTTGCCAGGGCATCAATCCAGACATACATGATCTGATCAGGATCACCGGGTACGGGCACACCCCAGCTTAGGTTCTTGCGCGGCCGTGAAATACTGACGTCTTGCAAACCATCTTTGATTAATTCTAAAAATTCTTTCTTGCGAAAATCTGGCAAAATCTGCATCGTACCCGATTCGATCGCTTCGCGAATTTGATCTGTAAAGGCACTCGTTTTTAGGTAATAATTATCTTCACTCACTTGTTGATACGGTGTCTGGTGATCGGGACAGATGCCGCCCGTTGCCTGAACTTCTTTGTCGGTAAAGAACGCCTCGTGCCCAACACAATACCATCCTTTGTATGTTCCCTTATAAATATACGGCGCAAGTGTCTGCCAAATATATTGGACAGCGCCAATATGGTGCTCGTCAGTAGTACGAATAAAATCAGTATAGCTGGCACCGACTTTTTTCATCAACGCCTCAAAATTGACGAACGTTGAATCAGTGTACGCTTTTGGATCCATACCGGCCTCGGCTGCTTTAGTGGCAATCTTATTGCCGTGTTCGTCGGTACCTACCTGAAATCGTACATCGTGACCATTCTGCTTTTGATAGCGTGTCCAAATATCAGCCAGCAAATAATCGAGCGCATTGCCAATATGCGGAGTCCCATTAACATACGGGATAGCAGTTGCGATATAGAGTTTTTTATCCATCTGCCATCATTATAACAGATTGGACTACTGCATCTTGCGAATAAGGTTATTGGCCCTATCAGATATGTATAGTTCACCGTAGGCATTAAACGTAATGCCCTGCAGGCTACTAAATTGTGCCCCAACTCCCGTTCCATTAACAAGTCCGGCAGTCGTTATACCAGCTATTGTTGTCACAGCACCAGCTTGGGTAATCTTACGGATACGATTTCTGTCTGTCACGTACAGGTTTCCAGACAGATCTATGGCGATACTGCGAATGTCATCAAATTGCGCTGCTGCACCAACTCCATCAGAGTTACCGAAAGTACCACCCGCTATAGTCGTCACGTTGCCAGCTGGGGTTATTTTTCGAATTCGATAATTGTTATCATCAGCAACAAAAACGTTTCCGTAAGGATCCACGACCACGTCCTTTGGACTACTAAACTGTGCTGCAGTCCCAAGGCCATCTGCAAAGCCAGTCGTCGAACCGGCAAATGTCGTCGTCGTACCGTCAGGTGTCACTTTTTTAATCAGGCTCCCTGCAGCACCTGTCGCAACGTATAGGTTGCCCGATGCGTCGACATCAAGGCCCGCGCCTGCGGCACTAGAGGTCAATGTGGAAACGACTCCCTCGGGCGTAATTTTTCGAATTTTATTACCCAAATCACAAACATATATATTACCTGAGGCATCAGAACCGATACAGTTTATATATACAAAGTCAGCGGCCGTACCGACGCCATTAGTCCAATCTACACCAGCACCACTACCCGCAAAAGTTGAGACAACACCCGCTGGAGTAATTTTTCGGATTCGATAATTCTCTGCATCGGCAATAAATAGGTTGCCCGATGCGCCAAACGCTACGTCCCATGGCCAGTTGAAACGAGCGGCCGTGGAGCTACCGTCGATATAGCCAGCAACTGACCCGGCAAACGTTGTTACCTGTGTCGTATTAGTGACTGGACTAGCAGCAACAGCTGCTGCAGACGGTATCAGTTTATTACACGCACTTCCACTCGAATCTTTCAAATAGGCGTTTGCAATTGAGTTTTTTGCTGCACCTGGGTTGTAGCCCCTTATACAATATTCCTTGGCCGTTACAACTACATCGATAACATTGCCCGTACTTGGCGTGAAATTAAGATCAACGTCTACCCCACCCCCCGAGTACCACGCTTTACCCCCGGTACTGTTATCTGCACTATACTGCGTTTCTATAGGATCAAGTGCATCCAGGTCAGATAAAACGCTTGCATCACGCGCGTCTCTGGTTACATTACTATAGGCAACCGCAGAGAGAGTAGCCAAGATAGCTATAACTGAAACGACGACAATCAGTTCAATGATCGTGAAGCCAGTTTTTAATCTATGTCTCATAGTCATTGCGAATAATTCCTTGGTGCTATAGTAGCATGAGCGGGATCAGTCGACAATGCGGGCAAGTCGCGCCCAATCGTCAAGGCTTAGCGCTTCGGCGCGTGAATCTGGGCTGATATCAGCCTTACTAAGGAGCGCCTCAACTTGATCTTTGTCGATTTTTAGCCCACCAGACAAACTACTACGTAGCTTTTTTCGTTTAGCTGAGAATCCAGCCTTCACCACCCGGAAGAAATGCTTTTCATCAATATCGGTCAAAAACGGAGTCTGCCGAGTCGCAAGCACCACTACCTGACTATCGACTTTTGGCGGTGGCGTAAACAGTTTGGCTGGGACAACATCGCCCAAGGTAACTTCGGCAAACAGCTGAGCGCTAACGCCCAGTATGCTGAGCTGGCCTGGTTTCGCCGCCAAACGCTCGGCAACTTCTTTTTGCACCAACAGCACTGCAATGCGTGGTTTGTTGTCAGCAGTCATCAACATCTGGATAATTTTACTTGTAATATAATATGGCACATTGGCAACGACAGCATATCCTGCTGGCAGGCCAGACAAGTCATATGCCAAAATGTCGCTCACAACGACTTCCAAATCTTTACCAGGGAACTGGGCGGGCAGTTTGCGCGCCAATTGTTCGTCAAACTCAACAGCAACCACCTTTTTAGCACGACGTAGTAGCTCGCTGGTGAGCGTTCCTAGTCCTGGCCCAATTTCAAGCACCGTATCATCAGCCGTCAGTAACGCCTGGTCGGCGATATGCGCCAACACATCCCGATCTTTCAGCCAGTGCTGACCGAGTGACTTATTGTTCTGTATCATTAATGACTCGCGAGAATATTGTACGCATATTGAATACGCTGGCTTTGCATACAATACGCTGGGTTACATTTTTCAAACTTATTTTGGAAAATCACAACCGCGTCTTCAACGCTACTGGTTGATTTGATTGATGCCTGAACGGCACGGTACGATCCGTTCAGTTCTGACATCAAAAATGCTAATTGCGTATAAATATTATACGGATCGGGTAGCGCGAGTAGTGCTGCTTTTCGTGATCCGTTCCACTGCGCCAAACCATCACCGGTTGTATTAAAGTGGTGCTCTTGCATTAGGTTACCCATGATGCCGGCTGTTTGTTCACGACTAAACCCATTGGCAATCAGGAAGTTCCAGGTGATAACCTCATTTTCAGTTGGTGTTGTATACGCACCGCGATATTTTGCCCCGATGATTTCGATTTGCTTGACTGGCTCGACAGTCGTAATGCTAGCAATCTCGGTACGTCCGACTTCTTGGCCGTTTTGAATAAGTACTTCGTACGTCACGCTACGCGATCCCGCTTGGCCAGCCGTCCTGACCGCACGATATCCGACATACTGGTCACCATCCTGGATTTGCTGTGTGCCAAAAGCGACAGGTTCATCAACCGTAATGGTTTGTTTGCCTTCGCGCCATACGCGAATTATTGCACCCGCCGTGACAGCCGCTGATTGATCGACCGACACACGGTCGTCTTTACCAAGCGTAATACCCTTTTCTTTCAACATGTCACCCACTGTCGTTCCTTGCGTGCGCGCATCGGTCGTCTTGCCGTATAACGTCAACGTAAACGGTGTTGCGCGGTCGATAGTCAAACGCAGGCTGGCACCATCTGATACCAAATTATCGCTGCGCGTCAGTGTCGTTGTATCTTCGTCGTACAACGTAATGCCCGCGCTCTTCGCGATCTGTGGACCCGTCTGATATGCGGTAATGACCTTCTGCTTGACGACACCATCAACCACAATGACCGGGCGCGCACGGTAAATATTGACCTGGTATTCACTTGCAACCAATTTCTCGCTTGCCTGTGGTTCGACGGTATCCTTGTCGTCCAATACAATGCCCGCTTCTTTTAATGCATCGCCGATTGTGGCTGCTTCTGTCAAAATAACACTCTCGGTCCCCTTATCATGGATTGTTACCAATCGACCATCGCCCCTTGGCACCCCACCCACTGCCCTGACACGACC
>CALMQN010000047.1 GCA_937872185.1 uncultured bacterium | reverse complement strand
TGTCGGATCGATAGCGTTGGGCGTGCCTTCAGGCGACATCACCACTACGCGCGAACAGGTGCAATTGTCGCCTCGTGAACAGGCGCAACGGTTCTTGGGCGATGTGTTCGTCGGCGAAATTGCGCTCACGTATCAACAGTTACTGGGGCTGGCCACGCAAAATGGCATCGAGCGCTTCTACTTGGGCGAAGAGCTGGATAGCATGATCCGTAGAGGAGAGATTACTCGCGAGGAGCCATTTGGAGTAGGGAAGCTTAGCCGATCTTAAAGTTTGCCGGCGGCAATCTTGATTGCTTCTGACCAGGACAAGAAAGCATGTGGCGTTTGCGCAATGTCGTCTGCTGTCATACCATGTTTGATCGCAAGAGCCAGTTCGTGGATCATTTCTGCGGCATGTGGGGCGACAACGGTTGCCCCCAAAATGACACCTTTTTTATCGGTGATAATTTTGACAAACCCATCGCGAAAATCGGATGTATTTGATCGGGTGATGCTGTTAAGCGGGGCGATTGCCTTGTTAATCGATAGGTCGCGCTTCAGACAATCATCTTCGGACAGGCCAACCTGCGCGATACCAGGATAGGTGAATATGACGCCTGGTGTGGCTGTATAATCGGGCGCAACCTTGGTTTTGTGCAAAATGTTATTGGCTGCAATACGGCTTTCTAATAGGGCGGTGTGGGTATGGCTGTCGCGACCCAGCACATCGCCGGCAGCAAAGATATGTTTGACGCTAGTCTGCAATTGGTCGTTAACGTCGATGCCTTTGGGGGTGTATTTAACACCGGCATTTTCTAGCCCTAGGTCGACATTTGGCGCGCGTCCGGCAGCAATGAGTACTTCGTCAACACGGACTGATTTTTCAACACCGCCACGTGATATGATAACGCGTTTGCCAAGGCCTTCTTTGGTAACTGATACAACGCGCGTTTGCGTCAGACTGGTAATGCCTTTTTGTTCAGATAATACGCGTTCCATCAGAGCCCCAACTTCGGGATCTTGGTGGGGGAGTATACGACTTGCCTTCTCCCCTATGTATACTTTTGTCCCAAAAATGGCCATCAGCTGGGCAATTTCAACGCCGACTCCCCCGCCGCCAATAATAAACAGGCTTTTGGGCGGACGAATTGATTCTAAAATGGTGCGAGGCGTCAGATAAGTAATGTCAGTTAGACCCTGAACGTCGGGGACAATCCAACTTGATCCAGTGGCAATCAAAAACTTGCTGGCAGATAAATGGCGGCGGTTGATGCTGATTTCGTTGGGCGACAAAAAGTGCGCCGTTCCGCTAAAGGCACTGATGCCTTGGTTTTCATAATAACGACGGTTGCCGCCGGCACCGGTGCGCTGTACGGCCAAATCTTTCCAAGTGCGCAGTGATGGATAATTGTATCCGAGCGTGCTAGAACGCAGACCAAAGCGTGCGCCGTGTCGGGCTTCATCGTACAAATGTGCGGCGTGCAATAAGGCTTTGGTCGGGACATCGCCCCAGTTCGGCGAATCACCACCAAATGTGTCAGCTTCAATAATGGCAACGCGCTTACCAGCCCGGGCAGCAATGGTCGCAGCAGCACTTCCGCCGGCGCCGCTACCGATAACAATCAGGTCATAATCAAATACGTTCTTTGTTGCCATTGTCTGGTCTCCTGTTACATCGTTATCCGATGTTGTTGATAAATGTAGGCTGCGTCGGGATGATGGGTATGCAGATGACTGGCGGCAATGCGTCGCAGGTCATGACTAGTGACTTCGGGTTTGCTTTCCAGCCAGGATACGACGGCATCGGTCACGGCGCTGGCGATTGCCTCGGCTTGACCAACAGGCGTGCGGACGCTCAGACAGGCGGCAACGATACTGGCATGCAGTTTATCCCTTGAAAAACTTTCACTTGGCCGGCTGCCATCGCTTTTAACAATATCAATCACTGAGCCCACCTACATTACCCCCGCAACGACTTGTGCAACGTATACATAAAATCCCAGGATTAACATGCCACTGCCGGCCGCAAACTGCAAAAAGTATTTGTTTGATTCACGCCATTTTTGAATGTTGCTAAGCTTGTGTCCGCTGCCCACCAGGACCCAGACGATAATCAGTGACAATAGGGAAACGACAGTGTATATACCAATGCCAGCAAGCTGCCAAAGGGGATCCAGGTTGATTAATACCAGGGCACTGACGATAATTGGTGCGATGATAAAGATGACTTCACCGATGACACCCGTAAGCCCTAGGCTAAAGGCCTCGGCGCTTCGTTTAGTTGCTTTGGTTCGTTCACTCAAAAAAGAGGCGACTGGACGGGGGATCCATAGCGCTGTCCCCTTCTCTTTCCGGTAATAAAACAACCAGACAGCCACACCAACACCAAACAGCAGTCCACAGGCCATTGCCCAGACGATTTGAGGTGTATCAGCACCAAAGACGCTCAGTAACATTAGTGAAATGAACGATAATAGCAGCAGGGTCATCAGACCAGCTCCCAGGACGAACGATGTTGTCAGGCGTAGCAGTTTGCCCTGTGAATGTTTGGCGCCAATTGAGTGGCCGCTCAGCAGCGTCAGGACGCTGACGCTCAATTGAAAACTTGCGTGAATAAGCCCAGCCAGGGCGACAATTGCAAGTGATTCAAAGATAGTCATGCTGTTTATTTTTTGTTTCCTTAGGCTTATTTATAGCATAACCGTGGTACAGCCGTCAAAGAATAAGCATAATGGCATTTTTGCCACCCCTGTTAGTTTGCTATTATTATACTTTTGTTACATTAGGTATTGCTTTTTTATGCAACTTATGCTTAAATAGTATCACAAAACAACAAAACCAAAAGAAAGCAACATACCATGGACATTGACATTCAAGAAGGTAACGTCGAATCAGTCACAATGAGTGACATCCTGCAGCTATCCAGCTGGGATCGTCCCCGATCAAGTGACGAACTGGTGAATTTTATCGCTCGCCACGAAAACGCTATCTCGCACATTCAATCTGATAATTTGTAATCTCTTTCATAAATAAGCCCGCGCTTTCATGGGCTTATTTTGTTGCCCCGGTTTCATTTAAATTGGATATGCTCGCGTCTTTATCGCGATTATGATAGTATTCTTTCGTTGACCAAGGTGGCCGACGCTGATACCTCAGCCGTGATCCGTAAGGAGCCACTAGTGGCAAAAGCAAAAAAGACTTACCCGTATCTGGAGTTGACGTCGTGGCTCCGCCGGCATTCAACGGGCAAGATCATTCTTGTCTTTGTGGCGATCTTTGGATTCGTCGCGTTGTATGTCATCGGTCCGTTCAGCGTCTAGGCGATGACGCGCCCCTTGGGACACACCGCCCCGGCCACTTAGGCCGGGGCCATCCCTTTTCTATAGAACATAAAAGAGCCCTATCTAGGGCTCTTTTCATCATATCGTGGTAGCACCGACAGGGCTCGAACCTGTGACCTTAGGCTTATGAGTCCTACGCTCTAACCAGCTGAGCTACGGTGCCACGTCTGCAGCCAGTTCGCGGCTACAGACGTGATTGTAGCAAATTACGGGCTTCTTTTCTAGGGGCCCTCAGGTGTATAATGAGGGTACTTCCCTGTGACACTCACTGACTTTCGAGTTAAGCGTCCCTCACGGCTGGATCATTCATCGTCTTCGGATTCTGGTTAGAAACGGACAAGAAAACGGGCGAACAATTCAAAACGTTTCTCTAGTTAATTTTTAGAGGATTTTTGATATGAATGACGAAACTTTTTTGAACGAACGTATTGATGTGATTGCAACATTTGGCACAGGCCTAAACCCGTGTCGCCCACTCAAGTTTAGGCGGTCGAATGGGCGGGAAGTGACCATCACCGAAATTGGCCTGCGCCATCCCAGCACGCAGGGCAAGCGAGAATTGCACATATTTGACGTGACGGATGGCCAGGCAGATTACCGCATCGAACTGGATACGCATCAGCTGACCTGGCACTTAACGCGTGAAGGCGATCATTATGCGGACTGATTATAATAGCGAGCAGTCGCTGGTGATGCACGTCGACTTAAACTCGGCATTTGCCACGGCCGAACAACAGGCCCGGCCGATGCTGCGTGGGCGCCCAGTTGTGGTCGTGAACCGCCGGACCGAACACACGGCCATTGTGACCGCCAGTTACGAAGCCAAGGCGCGGGGAGTCGTTGTCGGTATGAAAGTCGCCCAGGCAAAACTACTAGTCCCCGACCTGATTGCCGTCGAAAGCGACCCGGCCAAATATCGATTTGTCTATAAAAAGCTGCTCGCTATTTTGAACGATTATTCGCCACACGTTACGATGAAAAGTATCGATGAGGGTGTGATTGATTTTTATGGGATAACGATTGATCGGTCGCTGGTAGAGATAGGCCACGAGATTAAGCAGCGCCTAAAGGACGAGATTGGCTGTGCCATGCGCTGTAACGTGGGGATTAGTACGAATCGTTTTTTGGCGAAGACTGCGGCTGGGCTGCATAAACCTGATGGGTTAGACGAGATCAACCACGAAAACCTGCGAACGGTACTGGCGACCCTAAAGCTACGTGACCTGACGGGGATTGCCTATCATAACGAAGCGCGCCTGAATGCAGTCGGGATTACTACTCCCCTACAGTTTTTGGATACCGACCCGGTGACACTTGAAAAAGTAGTCTTTAAAAGTATCGTGGGCGGGCATTGGCACCAACGACTGCGGGGATGGGAGGTAGATGACCGCGTGTTTGACATTAAGCGCGTGGGTCGTCAGTTCGTGTTGGAACGCCGCGACCTGAGTAGGCAGCAAATCATGCAACGCCTGCACCATTTGTGTGAATCGGTAGGGGCACGACTGCGCGGTCAGGGCAAAGCAGCCAGGGGAGTATACGTGTATGCCAAAACAGCGGACCGACGCTATTGGCATGCCAGTCATATGGCACAACTTCCCTTCTATAGTGATGCGACTATATATAGCCTGGCTGAGCGGTTATTTTATAAGGCACCTGGTGACATTCGCGAAATAGGGGTGCACTGTTACGAATTATCGACCGACGATCAACCGCAGACCAGTTTATTTGGCGATATGCTGGCGCGTGAACATCAGTTGGTGAGTGCCATTGATACGATTAATGGACGGTACGGTGACCGGACGGTGCATTCAGCAGATACCCTGCAAACGGGCGATTTTGTAAAGCAAAAGATTCCGTTTGGCAGCACAAGATACCTCTAGAGATCTTGGGCTATACTAGAGACATGAACAAACGCTTAGTTATAGCAGTCAGTGGCGGAGTTGATTCTGTTGTACTGCTTCATATGCTTTCGAAGCAGTACGAAGATCTTGTCGTTGCTCATTTTGATCACGGCATTCGCGACGATTCGGCTATGGACGCTGCGTTTGTGCAGGGTCTTGCCAGGCATTACGGTGCCGTATTTGAAACAGTCCGCGAAGAACTGGGCAAGCAGGCGAGTGAGGAGTTGGCGCGCGACAGACGGTACGCCTTTTTACGTGAGGTTGCTCATCGTCACAATGCTCCAATTGCAACGGCTCATCACGCCGATGACAGTATCGAAACGATCGCGATTAATGTCACGCGCGGTACTGGCTGGCGGGGACTGGCCGTGCTTGATTCAGACATCGTGCGGCCACTACTTGATATGAGTAAGGACGAAATCATTGCCTATGCAAATGAGCATGGCCTAGAGTGGCGCGAAGACAGCACCAATATGAGTGACGCTTATCTGCGTAATCGTATCCGCGTTAAGGCCCAGCCAATGCAAGATGATACGAAGCGACAGTTGTTAGCACTGCGTGCTCAGCAGGTGGCGACCAAACAGCATATTGACCAAGAGGTCCGAGCGCTGGTTGGCGACGGCCCCGACTATGGCCGATATTTTTTTACGCATGCTGAACCAGCGGCAGCTATGGAGTGCCTGCGGTTTATTACGGCCGCACGACTGACTCGGCCGCAACTGGGGCGGACGCTGATGGCTATTAAAACGGCAAAACCCGGCTCGGTTTACCAGCCTGGATCTGCAGTGACACTCAGTTTCACCTCTCGTAATTTTAAGGTGGAACTGATAAAATAAGACAGAGTAAGAGCCCTTGTGCAACCATAGACTGAAAGGAACAGATAATTCTTTATGGCAATCAAATCCCCCGTCCCTAACAAAAAACCGACTAACTTTATTCGCCTAAGCTTGTTTTGGGCAATCTTGGTATTCGGTGTGCTGGCAGTTGTTGCCATCACTGCACCACGCGATAACTTAAAAGAAGTTGCAATATCAGATGTTATCAGTCGTGCCAACGCTGGCGAGATCAGCAAGATCGAAATCCAAGGCAACGACGTAAAAGTCACGCCAAAAGGCAGTGATACTGCAACTGAAAAATCGACCAAGGAAGCCGGCAGCAGCATTTACGAACAAGGCCTGAATAAAGACACCAAGGCTGTCGTTAACGTCGTTCCGCCATCAACGACAGGGGATACAGTTTGGACATTGGCTACGATTATCATTCCCGTTCTGCTGATCGCTGGGTTCTTTATGTTCATGATGCGTCAGGCACAGGGCCAAAACAACCAGGCACTAGGATTTGGTAAGTCAAAGGCGAAGCTATACGGTCAAGACAAAGAAAAAGTCGTGTTTGACGACATTGCCGGTAATGAATCAGCCAAGCAGGATCTTGAAGAAGTTGTTGACTTTCTAAAACACCCAAAGAAATACGAGGCGCTTGGCGCCAAGATCCCAACGGGCGTTCTGCTGGTGGGTAACCCGGGAACTGGTAAGACACTGTTGGCGCGAGCGGTCGCGGGCGAAGCAAACGTCCCATTCTTTTCAATTAGTGGTTCAGAATTTGTTGAAATGTTTGTGGGTGTTGGTGCCTCGCGCGTTCGCGATCTTTTTGCCAAAGCAAAAAAGAACGCACCGGCGATTATCTTTATTGATGAGATCGATGCTGTTGGCCGCAAACGTGGCAGCGGCATGGGTGGGGGCCATGACGAGCGCGAACAAACGCTTAACCAAATTTTGGTTGAGATGGATGGATTCGAAACAGGCGCTAATGTGATTGTCCTGGCGGCAACCAACCGTGCCGACGTGTTGGACCCAGCGTTGCTGCGACCAGGTCGCTTTGACCGTCGCACCAACATTATGCTGCCTGAACGCAAAGACCGTGAAGCGATTCTGCGTGTCCACTTTAAGAAGAAACCCGTTGACGACACAGTTAACATTGATGCGCTAGCGGCAAAGACCGCTGGATCATCAGGTGCGGATTTGGCGAATATGGCCAACGAGGCTGCGATTGTTGCTGCTAGGCGTAACGCTAAAAAGATTAGTAACGCTGATCTGACTGAAGCTTTTGAAAAAGTTGCCATTGGCCCAGAACGCAAAGCCAAGGTCATGAATGACAAAGAAAAAGAGCTGACTGCGTATCACGAAGCGGGTCATGCGATTGTCGGCCACATTTTGCCTGACAGCGATCCTGTACACAAAGTAACGATCATCCCGCGTGGTGGTACTGGTGGTGTGACGTGGTTCTTGCCGCCCGAAGATACGAGTTACACAAACGTGTACGAATTTAAAGATGTTTTGGCCCGTGCACTTGGCGGCCGTATCGCCGAAGAGATCATCTATGGCAAAGATGGTATTACAACAGGTGCTGGGTCAGACCTTCGTAAGGCAACCGAAATTGCCCGCGATATGGTTATCGAGCAGGGAATGGGAACGACTTTGCGCGATCAGGTATTTCACGACGATAACGGCGGCATGGTGTTTGACAAGATGACGCACGAACGTCCGTACAGCGAAGATACTGCTACGAAGATCGACGATGAAGTGCGCAAGCTTGTCGAAGAGGCGCGTGTTCGCGCGCGCGCAGTCCTGACGGCCAACCGCAAAAGCTTGGACGCACTTGCTAAGGCGCTATTAAAAGAAGAAACGATTGAAGAAACTGGTGTCGTCAAGATTTTGAAAGATGCTGTTCTTCCCAAGGAGGCCAAGCTCTACTAAGCAAGGCGTACTCCCACTATGTCACGCATTAAAAGCACCGTCGCAAGGGCCAATGCAAAGCTGCCACTTCAGCTGGCAGCTGCGCTTTTAGCAGGCTCGTCGCTGCTGGCCAGCTTGCTAGGGTGGTTCCGTGACCGTCAACTAAACAGTCTGTACTACACAACCTATCCGGTGGGGCGCGATGCCTATGCGGTAGCGTTTACTATCCCGGACTTCATGTTTATTATCTTGGTGTCTGGAGCGCTGAGCGTGACATTTATCCCGGTCTTTACCCAACGACTGGCGTCGGGCAACAAGCGATCTGCCTGGGAGCTTTCGACCAGCCTGCTTAATTTCATGGCGCTTATCACGTTACTTGCTAGCATTTTAATTATTATTTTTGCTGAACCGTTGGTGCACTATGTGGTTGGTCCTGGACTGGATGAATCGGGTCGAGCTCTCGCGATCAGTATGATGCGGGTGATCGCCATTAGCCCATTCTTGTTCGCCATTTCAACTGTCATCGCCAGCATGCAACAAGCTATTGGGCGTTTTACGTTCTTTGCACTCGTTCCGATCTTATACAATATTGGTATCGTCATCGGGATTACGGTTTTTACAAACGGGATTAATATTTTTGGCTGGCAAGTGTTTGAAGGCGGCATTATGGGCGTAGCGCTGGGTGTAGTGTTGGGATCTGTCTTGCAATTATTGGTGGCAACGCTTGGGCTGGTCGGTATGGGATTTGATTATCGTTTTAAGATTTACTGGAAAAATAAGGGTTTTCGTAAAGTACTGACGTTACTCCCGCCCCGTTCACTTGACCAAAGTATTGATTACGTAAATGGTATTGTCGAAGTCAACCTGGCATCGCGTATGCTGGCAGGGAGCGTTACGGCGTATCAACAAGCCACGACGCTCGCCTATGCCCCAGTGAATTTGATCGGTGTTGCAATCAGCACGGCGGCTTTTCCAAAGATGGCCGAGCGATTGGGTGAAGGCCGACCCGACTTATTTAAGAGTGAGCTACAAGCAGTGCTTCGAGTCATCATTTGGCTGGCACTCCCGGCAACAGTCATCGCGTTTTTTGGACGTGGTTATTTAGTAAACTTTATCGTCAATGGTGGTGATGTTTTGATGGCGAGTATTTTGGGTATCTTGGCGGTGACGATTCTGTTTCGATCGATCTACTATATCTCGGCTCGTAGCTTTTATGCACAGCAAGATACCAGGACGCCATTATACATTTCGCTGTTTACGATTAGCCTCAATATTTCGCTGGCGATTTGGTTTACGATGGGGCTTGGCCTGGGTGTCTATGGCCTGGCCTGGGCGGCAGCGATCGTATCGGTCATCGAAGTGATCGTTCTTTTCATCATGATGTCGCGTCGTATCAAGGGACTATTTGACAGGCCATTTATTCACGCTATTGCTCGCATGGCCAGCGCCACTGGGTTTATGGCTGCTGTTACCTATGTTATGGTGATTTTGTTTCCGTTGAGCGCGACTGACCAAAGTTTCTTCGCCAGCTTTCCAAAATTCGTGTTAATCGGCTTGGTGAGTGGCCTGGCATATTTATTATTCAGCCATTTATTACGACTCCGTGAAGTCAAACCAATTTTGGATCGGGCCAAGAAGATATTGTTATTTAGGGTCAGGTAATTATGGACCAGAATCAGATTCGTAATTTTTGTATTATTGCCCATATCGATCACGGAAAGTCGACACTTGCTGATCGTATGTTAGAGCTAACCGGCACTGTTCAAAAACGCGACATGAAATCGCAGCTGCTCGACAGTATGGATTTGGAACGAGAAAAAGGTATCACGATTAAGTTGGCACCTGTTCGAATGAAGTATAAGGGCATCGATCTGAACTTGATTGATACACCAGGCCACGTTGATTTTAGTTATGAAGTCAGTCGATCGCTACAGGCCTGTGAAGGTGCGATATTGGTCGTTGATGCCAGCCAAGGGATTCAGGCGCAGACATTAGCAAACGTGTATTTAGCACTCGCGGCGGACCTTACGATCATACCGGTGCTGAATAAAATTGATTTGCCGGCTGCCGATGTGCCACGTGTTAGCGCCGAAATTATTAATCTGCTTGGTTGCAGTGAAGACGACATTTTAAAGATTAGTGCCAAAACAGGTGAGGGCGTGACTGATGTATTGGACGCTGTGATTGATCGTGTTGCCCCGCCGCAAGGAGATGCCGCCCAACCGACACGTGCGCTCATTTTTGACAGCTATTATGATGATTATCGTGGTGTTATTTTGTATATTCGTGTCGTCGATGGCAGTATCAAAAAAGGCGATACCATTGAAATGATGGCCACAAGCGCCAATGGTCTGGCGCTCGAGGTTGGTTCACTCAACCCAGTCATGAGCCCAGGCGGCGAACTAACAACGGGCGAGATCGGATATGTCGTGACAAACCTGCGTACGACCCGTGACGCGCGCGTCGGTGATACCGTGACGACCAAGCGCTCGCATACCGACTCGCAGCTGCCAGGTTATAAATTGGTCAAACCATTTGTCTATGCTGGATTCTTTCCCGTCAGTAACGATGACTATCAAGACCTAAAGGATGCAATCGAAAAGCTGAGCTTGAGTGACTCGGCCCTGCAGTTTGAACCAGAGAACTCGCCGGTACTTGGTTTCGGTGTGCGTATTGGCTTTTTGGGACTGCTGCATATGGACATTATTCGTGAACGTCTTGAACGCGAATATGATTTGGATTTGGTGGTCACAAATCCCTCGACTGATTATCAGGTCAGTCTGACAGCTGGTGATGATCTGGACATTAAAAGTGCCAGCGAGCTACCCGACGTCAGCCGTGTCCGTGAGATTCGTGAACCTTGGATCAAGGGCGAGATCATCGTGCCTCAGGCATATATTGGTGCAGTCCTACAACTAATCATTAATAAGCGCGGTAAGCAGGACAATTTAAGCTATATCGACGAACGAGCATTAATTAGTTTTGAAGCACCACTCGCGAACCTGCTGACTGATTTTTACGATCAACTCAAATCCGTCACCAGTCGGTATGGGTCGTTCAACTACGAACTT
>CALMQN010000046.1 GCA_937872185.1 uncultured bacterium | reverse complement strand
TTGTTTGTTCTGGCTGTTCGAACGCTGGTGTTGACGACGGCTCTTGTGATTCAGCTGGGGTCGTTGTCGGTGTATCGTTCGATGTGTTGTTATCTTGATCCATAATTATCCCTCATATTAATAGTTACGCTTATTCTAATACGAGATCAGTTGATTTGCAACCAAGCGTTACAGCTCGGACTCATCAATCAGCTGCAAAATATCGAATGCGACTTCTTCGTACGGATGCGCAGCGCGCAGTGCCGCAACGACCGCCTTAGCATCAGCCCGGTCACATACCACTTCAATGCGTTCTTCATCGACTGTTTCATAGGTACCAGGATTACCGATATGGGGATGTGCGCTGTCTGACGGCATAAACCTGCCCTTACCAACAACCGAATAACTACAATATGTATATTCACCCATGGCGCCCGCACCGGCATCGCCCAATGCCTGACGAACAGCATCGGCATTCTCAAGCGGCACAAAGGTAACAATCTTAATCTTTGACATCAAGTAACTCCCTTAGTTTTGCTTCATCAATGATTTTCGTACCGTACTCATTTGCCTTCTTCAATTTGCTGCCACCGACTTTACCGCCAGCAACCAAATACGTCGTATCCTTGGCAACGGCTGTTTGAAACGTCCCGCCAAGCGCACGTATCCGATCGGCCGCTTCGTCGCGCGACATACTTTCCAGCGTGCCCGTCACAACAAATGCCTGACCAACCAGCGCTCCGGACTTTTTGACAAACACAGGTCGAACGCCCAATGTATCAAACTTCTTCAGTAGTGCTTCGTTATCAGGATCGGCAAACCACGCAACAATCGATTCGGCGACCACCTTACCAATCCCGTCAACCGCTTCCAGTTGATCGATTGTGGCGTCCTGCAGCGCTTCGATCGATGCAAATGTATTAGCCAGATCAATGGCTGTCTGCGTTCCGACGTGGCGGATCCCCAACCCCAAAATAAACTTTTCAAGTGGCGGCGTTTTTTTATCAGCAATTGCATCAATTAATTTTCGGGCTGATATATCAGCAAAACGATCCAATTTCAACAAGTCATCGACTGTGATGGTATAGATATCCGCCAGGTCCTTGACCAGCCCCCCGTCGACGAGCGCCACAACGTTCTTTTCGCCCAATGTATCAATATCAAGCGCGCCTTTGGATGCATAGTATTCAACGGCACGTTTTAACATCAGGTCGCCGTCCGCACCAACCACGCGGTACACTACGTCTTGGCCGGCACGTTCAAACGCTAACTCTGGGTACTGCTCGGCCAGCAGCTTTATAAAATCAACCGGCTTGGATGTCTGCGGGCGCAGCTCCAACACAACGCTTTCAACCTGCGGAATAATATCACCGGCTTTAAAAATAACAACTGTATCACCTATACGAATATCCAGTCGTGCGATCTCGTCGGCGTTATGCAGACTGGCATGTTGCACGGTTGACCCAGCGACCACCACAGGGTCAAACACAGCGACGGGTGTGGCTGCACCGGTACGGCCAATACTAATGACAATATCTTTTACAATCGTTGTTGCCTGCTCGGCGGCATACTTATATGCAACTGCAGCGCGGGGTTGCTTGCCCACGATGCCCAGTTCGGCGTACTGCCCGCGATCATTGACTTTAATCACCAATCCGTCGGTGTTATATGGCAGCGACTCGCGCTTCTCATCCCAGAGATCAACAAAGTGCATGACATCGTGCAGATTGCTAAAAACGCTTGCTTCCATGCTGCGCGTCATCCCCACAGCGGTCATCGCAACGTAGGCAAACATATTCGTTGGTATGTCAGTCGGGTCATCGCGCAACATATCATATCCAATAAACGTCAGTGGACGCTCGGCGACCAACCGTGGATCAAGTTGACGAATAGTCCCTGCCGCTAGGTTACGCGGGTTGGCAAATAGTGGCTTGCCGGCAGCCGTCTGTTTTTTGTTCAGCGCCGCAAAATCCTTTTTTAACATCACAATCTCACCACGAACTTCGGTGCGGCCAATCAAAAACTGCTCAAAGCCTTTTTGCGCGCGCAGGCGCAGGGGCACATTCTTAATGGTACGAACGTTAGCGGTCACATCCTCGCCGATATAACTATCGCCTCGCGTGATCGCTCGTTCCAACATGCCATCAACATATACCAACGCGCAGGCCAATCCATCTTTTTTGGTATCGGCAAAAAATTCGTGCGTGCGACCTGGCAACAATTTGTCCATGCGTGTCACCCAAGCTTCGACGTCGCTATGATCAAACACGTCGTTCAAACTTAACATTCGTGCGCTGTGTGTCACTTTTTTAAACCCACCCAGCAGTTCGCTGCCAACTCGTTGTGTCGGGCTGTCTGGCGTGATCAGTTCAGGATGCGCTGCTTCCAGCTTCTTTAACTCTGCAAACAAACTATCATACACCGCGTCGTCGACCGATGGATGATCAAGCACGTGATAATCGTAACTATACGACGACAGTAACGCTCGCAGCTCATCAATACGCAGCGCGTCGCTAGGCTGGGTCAGCGTCATCAGCGACCACCTTTCGATACAACAAATATACGTATGCTGCCGACCATGTCACAGTTAGCGAGCTCATAACCAGTAATGCAATCGGGATAATCGGCAGCCAATCAATCGACGGCCACAGGCCCTTCAGCCAGGTATCAATCAAAATAATCGGAATCATTACCAGCGCCCAGGCAACAACAATACCCAGTAGCATCCACAGAATGCGCAGCAATATGCGGATGCGACGACCAATCACCAAATCACCCGCAGTCTTTAGCGCTTTCATTGGGTACATGCCCGGTAATGTCACAACCACAAGTGCAAGTAACGTGCTGGTAATCAAATAAAGTGACAGGACCGCCAACAGCCCAGCAGCAATCCAAAACAACATGGCAGCGACACCACTTGCCAGTAACCCTGACGACGATGCCGCCGCATACCCAATAAGCGCAATCGCGAGCGGCACCAACTGAACCACCAAAACAAGCGCGACCAAAAAAGTCGATAGCAGTGGTGCGGCCGAATTGTACAGTCCATCACGCAGTTTCACTTTATGGCCGGCCAGTATGTTTCGTAGCAACCACACAGTTGTTAACCACACCAGTAACGCGATCAGGCC
>CALMQN010000045.1 GCA_937872185.1 uncultured bacterium | reverse complement strand
CTGATTGAACTATACGGGGCTGCCTTTTCAAAGCGTTACGGAGAGTACGTCAAGCTGGCTCAGGCTGGCAAGATGCGTGATTTTGCCGTGATTAAAGCCCGCGAACAATATCGCCAGATTTTGATTACCCTGCAGGCCACCAGTCACCCGTGGCTGACCTGGAAAGACACGATGAACGTGCGCGCACTAAACAACAATACCGGTACCATTCACCACTCGAACCTGTGTACTGAAATTACGCTGCCTCAGGACAAAGATAATACGGCTGTTTGTAACCTGTCTAGTATTAATTTGTCTGTTCACCTAAAAGCCGACAAGACATGGGACTGGGAGCGTTTGGAGCGAGCTGTTCGTTCATCAATTCGTCAATTGGACAACTTGTGTGATTTGACCAACACACCGATTGATCAAGCGATGCATTCTAACCAGCAAAACCGCGCTGTCGGACTGGGCATCATGGGATTTGCCGATGTGATTGAAAAATTGGGGCACAGTTACGAAAGCGAAGCAGCCTATGATCTGATTGATCAAATCGTCGAGTTTATTAGTTATCACGCGATTGACGCAAGCGCAGACCTGGCCAAAGAGCGCGGCAGCTACCCAACATTTAAGGGCAGTGGCTGGAGCAAGGGACTGCTGCCATTTGATACTTTGGACATGTTAGAAGCTGACCGAAAAGTAAAGGTGAACATATCACGTGGACACAAAATGGATTGGGAAAAACTCCGTGCCAAGGTGAAAAAAGGTATGCGAAACGCAACGCTGATGGCGATTGCACCAACCGCCAATAACGCACACGTATCTAGCACGACACCGGGTATTGACCCGCAGTTTGCGCAAATTTTTAGCCGCGCCACATTGAACGGCAAGTTTTTGGAAGTCAACGTTAACCTGGTTAATGACCTACGCGCCATTGGGCTGTGGGATCAAGTCAAAGAAGACGTCTTGCGCCTGCAGGGCGATGTACAACAAATTGATGCAATCCCACAAAACATCAAAGATGTGTACAAAACAAGTTTCCAATTAAGCCCATATGCTTTTATCGAAGTTGCGGCGCGTGCACAAAAATGGGTTGACCAAGCGATATCACGCAATATGTATCTTGATACTCGTGACATTGACGAATACATGAAGATTTACTCGGAAGCCTGGAAGCGGGGTCTAAAGACGACCTATTATCTGCACGTAAAACCGCGTCACAGTGCCGAACAAAGTACGGTCAAGGTGAATAAAGCTGAATCGACTGCTGGATCGGGACCACGTAAAACAGGATTTGGCTTCGCTAAGAAACAGGAGGTTGGGGTATAAAACATGGACGACGGATGTTAGACAATAATCAATCACACCACAAACACATAATCAAAAGTAGGGTATAAGGGGAAAACGAAATGAACGCAGCAACAATTATCAACGATACAATGACACTGGACGAAAAATTAGCGGCAATTGATTTGGCGATGGCCAACGCGCAGGCACAAGCAAATGATGCGGCATCAGCGCAAGGTTTGACCGCCGCACCGCTGGACCCACAAGATTTACTAATGTGCGATAGCTGCCAATAAGGAGTAACTATGACAAGCCAAACAACATCAGAACGATTTCCGACCGACATTTTAGCAGAGCTGCAATCAATTACCCCATTTGCCGAACGACACGAGGCAGCGATGGCGCGCTACGACGAAGCAGAGCGATTGGTACGTGAAATGAGCACTCGCACAGATATCAGCCCGGCCGAGCGCGAAGCATTGATCGCAGAACATCATGCAGCCGAGATCGACGCTCTCGCTAGCGCATCACACATTGAACAATTAGCAGCATAAGGAGAATGACATGTCAGGAATCTTAGGAACCGGAATTCAGGACGGGCTGCTACTAAAGCCCGTTCACTACCCATGGGCGATGGACCTGTATAACCAAGCGGTCGCTAATACGTGGTTCCCCAACGAAATTCAGCTGAATCAGGATTTAGCTGACTGGAAGAAAATGAGCGACGAAGAACGCCACGCGTTGACGTTCTTGATGAGTTACTTCAACCCGAATGAGTTGCTGGTGAACAAAGCCCTGGCGTTTGGTGTGTATCCGTATGTTAACGCCGCCGAGTGTCACTTGTACCTGGCGAAACAAATGTGGGAAGAGGCCAATCACTGTATGTCGTTTGAATACGTGTTAGAGACCTTTCCGATTGACCGCGACGTTGCCTATGCTGCGCACGTCGAAACGCCGTCGATGGCGCGCAAGGAAGAGTTTGAAACCAAGTTTATCAAACGCATGACCGAACAGACGCTTGATATCACGACAACTGATGGCAAGAAAGATTTTGTGCGCAACTTGGTCGCGTACAACGTTATCCTTGAGGGCATCTGGTTTTACAGTGGGTTCATGGTGGCGCTTAGTTTTCGTCAACGTAATTTGCTGCGTAATTTTGGATCATTGATTGATTGGGTTGTGCGCGACGAATCGTTGCATTTAAAATTTGGGATCAACTTGATCCTGACGGTGCTTGAAGAGAACGAAGATCTGCAGACCGAAGAGTTTGCTGCCGAGATTAAGCAGATGATCCTGGACGGCGTTGAAATGGAAGAGGCATACAACAAGGATCTGTTGCCTAATGGTATCTTGGGCTTGAACAGCGATTACATCAACCAGTATGTTAAGTATTTGGCTGATCGTCGCCTGGAAGAGCTTGGGTTTGGGGCGCATTACAATGTATCAAACCCTGCCAAGTGGATGGCAGCTGCTAACGACACACTGCAATTGGTTAACTTTTTTGAAAGTACCAACACCAGTTACGAAGTAAACGCTGGTGCAGGCACGAAATCAGAATAGTCACGCTTGCGGGTCCTGTCGCTCGGTCCACCCCTAAAATTTTTACGGTTTTCCGTAAACAATTTTGGGTGTTGCCCCGCCTCGCGTCACCCGCTGCTACAGACGTTTTTATCGAAAGGGGATACACTAAATAATAATGAAAACGAAATTAGTTATTTTTGGCATCACCGGCGATTTAAGTACGCGCAAGTTGTTGCCGGCGCTTGAACACATATTGAATTCAGGCGAATTTGATGACCTTTCAATCGTTGGAGTATCACGAAGTGACCTGGATGTGGCCGAATTGTTGCAGCATGCCCTTGGTGATAACCAAGTGTCGGATCGCTTTTCGGGCTTTACGCTTGATCTGGCACGTGCGGGTGATTATCAAGGCCTAAAGGATTACCTGGCGTTAACGCCACAGGATCAAGCACTGATATATCTGTCCGTAC
>CALMQN010000044.1 GCA_937872185.1 uncultured bacterium | reverse complement strand
AGAAATTTTGCGTGCGCGTAAGGATGGCAAATTTGCCAGCGTCGAAGATTTTGCTAAACGCGTCAGCACTGCCAAGTTTACGAAAAAGGCGTGGGAGTCGCTGATTAAATCGGGTGGGTTTGACAACCTTGGCGATCGTTCAGATTTATTATTCAACCTGGAAACGTTACAGTCATTTGCCAGTAAACTGCAAAAGGAGGCACTGAGCGGACAAACTGATTTGTTTGGCGGTTTAGAAGGCGCTGCGTCAATCCAGCCATCGGTGTCTTTGCAGCCATCGCCGGTACGCCACACTGAAAAGGAGCGTTTGGCATGGGAGCGCGAATTACTGGGGTTGTACATAAGCGCGCATCCGCTGGATAACTATGATTCGTATTTTGAAGAGCAGACGATTCCATTGGTGCAAATGACCCAGGACGTCGATGGTAAAAAGGCGACGATTGGCGGATTGGTATCGACCGTGCGTACTATCGTGACTAAAAACGGCAGTAAGATGGCCTTTGTTGGCATCGAAGACAAGACGGGTGAGGGTGAAGTGATTGTGTTCCCGAACTTATTTGAACAAATGGGAGCAAAGTTGGTGCAGGACGCTGTGATTCGGGCAACGGGTAAAATTAGTGCCCGCGATCGTGATGGTAATTTGGGGACTGAGGCAAAGATGATTGCTGATGATATTCAGTTTGTGACTGACCAAGAATTGAACGAATATGAATCGACTGGTACAAAGATGCAAAAGCCGAAACCGAGCGCTAAAGTGAAAGCGATGCGGGTTGCCGGTGCCGTCAAGACGATTGGGAGTGTCAGTGCGCCTGCCAGCACGCCACTGGTCGACGCGCCCGAACGATCACAAGCGTTTGACGACGTTATCGTTATTAAAAAGTTGTATGTCCACATCAAAAACCCAGATGATCATGATTCACTGTTACTCCTTAAACAAGTGTGCAGCCAGTTTATGGGTGCGACCGATATTGTGTTGGTACTGGGCGAAGGTAAAAAATCTGCCATAAAGTTGCCATTTAGAATCGAGCCATCCGATGCGCTGATTGGCGCATTGGTAAAGATTTTGGGCGAAGACGCTGTCGTTCTTAAGTAGTAAGCCGGTACAGCGCGATGCCCGCAGCAACACTGACATTGAACGATTCTTTTTGACCGACCATCGGGATTTCGATGAGATCGTCGCACTGTGCCCGCATATCTGAGGTAATACCATTTACTTCTTCGCCAAGCAGCAACACAATTTTATCGGGCGTCGTATAGTCGTCAAGCATAATTGATCGTGCGTCTTGTTCCAGCCCAACGATACGATATCCAGCGGTTTTTAGCGCTGCGAAGTCGGGAACGGGCTGGTATTCAAACGGAACCATTGATTCGGCGCCAAGGGCTGGTTTATGGATTTGAGCAGTCAACTTTTCGGCGATGTGTGGCAAGCGAGTGTCGCCTGGCAAGACGGGGTAGGGCGTATAGCCGCTCAGAATGATTTTGGAGACACCGAAACCTTCGGACGTACGAAAGATTGACCCCACATTGTGGGTCGAGCGAATATTGTGAGCAATAACGATAATGTCGGGCATCGCCACTATTGTACCATCTATAAAATGCTTATGTTTTCTGCTATGATAAGGCCTAATGGACGAAGACAAAATACAGCAGAATCGTCGCGATCAAGACGAAAAATCAACCCAAGAACGTGCAGCGATTTTGGGGCTGTCGTATTTTGATACACGCGATATCGAACAGACGCTTCCGCTGACAGAAGGCGTATTAGATATTGCGACGATGCACAATAGCCGTATCGTGCCGTTGCTTCGCGGTAATGAGGGTGAGCCATGGCGCTTCGGGGTCACTACTCAGACGCCGCAGACCTTAATTCGTGAAATGACCGCTGATTATAACGCACGGGGTAAAAGCGTTGAGTTTTTGCTTATCAGTGCTAGTGCGTATAAAGTATTTATGAATCGGTATGACCCGCCAAAAGTCGTGACATATGATGATATTCAGATCGCAAGCCCTGGCGATAGCGACACCTTGGCATCAGTCAGCCAGACGCTTAATTCTGTTGGCAGCGATGAAGTATTTGATTTTTTGGTTGATCAGGCAGATAAGCTGGGCGCCAGCGACATCCACATCGAGAATCAGCGCACACATATTCGGATACGTATGCGTATTGACGGTGCATTACACCCAGTAGCAGATCTTGAAACGGATCGATATCGGGTTATCCTGGGTGCGCTTGCATCGCGCGCTAACATATCGACTGCATCAACCGAACCACAATCTGGTCACATGCAAAAAGAGGTCACGCGCGACGGTGTGACGCACTTGCTAAACCTGCGCGTTGAAACGGTGCCAACAATGTACGGACAGGATGCTGTGCTGCGTTTGTTTAACTTTGACGAATCGATGCTTAGCATGGATCATTTAGGTATTGGCACGGCTGAGCGCGCCGAACTGGACGAGATAGTGAGCCACCCGCGCGGTATGGTCTTGATGGTTGGTCCGACCGGCAGCGGTAAGTCAACGACACTGTATAGCATTATCAACGCCCTTAACACATCGGACCGTAAGATTATTACACTTGAGGATCCTATTGAATACGGCATTACCGGTGTGTCACAGATACCGGTCGATACGACAAATGGTCAAAGTTTTGCTGATGCGCTGCGTTCGGTGCTTCGTTTGGACCCCGATGTTGTAATGGTGGGTGAGATTAGGGATGCAGATACCGCCAAGACGGCTATTCAGGCTTCGATTACAGGTCACTTAGTGCTATCGAGCTTTCACGCCAATACTACTGCTGCCGCCTTTAGCCGCATGATTGATTTGATAGGCGTTAACCCGATATTTAGCTCAGCGATCCGTTTAGTCATCGCGCAGCGACTGGTGCGCCGCTTAGATGACGGGACGAAAGAAGAGTATCAGCCCGATGAAGCGACGCGCACGTGGGTAAAGAACGCATTGAAAGATTTGCCAGCGCACGTTGAAAAACCAGACCTTGATACGTTTACATTATGGAAACCAGTGGTGAGTGAAGCATCGCCATTTGGATATAGTGGTCGGATTGTCATTATGGAGCAGATGGTTGTAAACGAAGCCGTACAAAAGTTTTTACGGGGTGATGTTGCGGAGATTCACACCGAGATTATCGAGAAAGCCGCGCGAGACGCTGGCATGGTGACATTACTAGAGCGCGGCGTGTTGGCGGCACTTCGCGGCGAAACGACGCTTGACGAAATTAATCGCGTTATTTAGTGGAATAACCCTTCCAAAATCGTCATAACTATGCTATAGTTAACCACTGATTGTTATATAAATTGTAAAAGCGAGAAGAAAATGAGTTTTGAATTAATCAAATCAGTAAATGATGCACAGAAAAAGCACAGCGTTGTTGACGCCCGTAGCGGTGATACCGTTCGTGTTCACCAAAAAATTAAAGAAGGCGCCAAAGAGCGCATCCAGATTTTTGAAGGTGTCGTTATTCGTACTGATCGTCGTGCATCACACACGTCTCGCATTACTGTTCGCAAAATCGCGAGCGGTGTTGGTGTTGAAAAGAGCTTTTTGATTCACAGCCCACTGGTTGAG
>CALMQN010000043.1 GCA_937872185.1 uncultured bacterium | reverse complement strand
TTTTCTTTGCCTCTTCATAATTATCAGATCGTAGGTTTTCACCCACCTCACCACCCGCACAGCCCGACAGGATAATCAATCCCTCGTTATATTTTTCAAGCAGTTCTCGATCGATCCTTGGCTTGTAATACATGCCTTCCAGGTTCGCTGACGTACTCAGCTGCATCAGGTTTTGATACCCAACGTTATTCATTGCCAAAATAATCAAGTGATAGCGCGCTTTGTCCTTTTGCGGGTCACGGTCGTGTCGTGAGCGTGAAGCGACATATGCCTCCATACCGATAATCGGCTTCACCCCGCCGTCTTTTGCTGCCTTGTAAAATTCGATGACACCCGACATTGTCCCGTGATCGGTGATCGCCACGGCTTCCATTCCCATATTCTTTACGGCACCAATAAGATCAGGTATCTTTGTTAAACCATCCAGTAAACTGTGGTGTGTGTGATTATGCAAATGCACATAATCGCTCGGCGTTAATTGAACCCCCATAACTATGGTCTAGTATAGCGAAACAGAGGGCTGTTTGTCTGTAGTAAAATGAACCATTAGCGGTTCTGAACGCTGTCAATCACATACTGTACGAAGTCACCGACGCCTCCGGGGATATCAACCAGCAAATTCAGTATCCAAACAACAAGAGCAATCACGACTGTCGCACCCAGCACGCTTCCAACACCAAAAAAAATACCGCGTACAAAGTTCAGCCAATACACCTGTCCTCGACGGCGATTAAAATCATAAAATAGATCTTCTAATATCGCGCGGCGCGATCCGTTTTCGTTATCTTGGGTGATTCTGGATATGATGTGTTTGGCCATACGTACCTATCTATAATAAATGACACACTGATGTTACCAGTGTGCCATGTATCTTATGCTTATTCAAGGTTACTTTTTGCTATTAAAGCCTTTTTTGGCACCTTCGACCGCGCGCTCGGTACGGCCCTTCAAATCAACAGCCTTATCTTTGACGTCTTCGACGACTTCGTTTGCCTTTGCTTTTGCCTGTGCGGCTTTTTGCTCAGCGGTTGTTTTAGCATCGTTTGCCTTTGCCTTCAAATCAGCACGTGTCTCTTTACCACTCTTTGGAGCAGTCAATACACCGGCAACAAATCCTGCTGCTGCACCAATCAATGCTCCGATTGCGAATTTTCCTTTTGACATATTATTGCTCCTTCTTCTTATTTGATTTAGTGAACTTTTTGACATACCGCGTAATGATTTCGGCCATAAATAACGGTGACGTCAGCTTGGCGACACCAGATACTGCGGCTTCGATGTTATTGACCGTACGACCAGCTGACTGGGTAATCGTACGGATGTCGTGCGACAGTTTTATCAAATATATACTAAGGATAATCCCCAGCAGCAAGAATATTGCCAAAAAGACCGATAGGATGATGACGAGAATTTCTGCAGCTGGACTCATGATTGCTCCTTTTTTGTGTTGGTTATCGTTATATTACTATTATATCACGTATTGGCGCCGTATACAATACTAGCGTAAGCGGTTCTCGATATACTCGCGCAGTTCTGGGCCCAGTTCTTCATGGCGTAGCCCAAAATCAATCACCGTCTTCAGGTATTCCAACTTATCACCCGTGTCGTAATACATCCCGTCAGTAATCTCACGCGCGTAAAACGGATGGCCTTCGTCGATCATCTGCTGCATGATAGGTTGGATAGTAAACTCACCATTGCCATCAAATTCATTTGCTGCTGTTTCAATATACGGCAGGATTGACGAATCAAGAAGGTAGCTGCTCACGCTCGCAAGCGCAGATGGCGCATTCTCTTTGCCGGGTTTTTCAACAATTTTTGTTACTTTCATTGTCGCATCGGCGATATGCTCACCCGCGATAATGCCATACTTGCTGTATTCACCATCAACTTCTACAGTCTTACATGCGTACACCGATCCTCCATGTGTTTGTGATGTTTCAATCAATTGCTGCGTTCGGCTGGGCGTAGCCACGAAAAAATCATCAGCCCAAGTATAGATAAATGGTTCGTCAGCGGTCATTAAGTGCGCCGCACATAAGATCGGCGTAGCATTGCCGTAGGGCCCCTTTTGGCGAATATAAATAAAATTCGCTAGACTCGATAATTCACCCAGCATTTCGATTAACGGTGCCTTCTTTTCACCACCAGCGCGCAGATTAACTAACAAATCTTCGTTCGGCTCATCAAAATGATCTTCGATCGAACGTTTATTGCTACTACCAACGATAATAATATCCTTTATACCCGCTTCGACTAACTCTTCGACAACAATCTGAATAATCGGCTTGTCGATGATTGGGAGCATCTCTTTGGGCATTGCTTTTGTTTGTGGCAAAAAGCGCGTTCCGAATCCGGCTGCTGCAATAATTGCCTTGGTTGGTCGTTTCATTGTTATAGCCTTTCGCGGATTAGTTTTTGCGCCAGCGCTGGGTTAGCTTTGCCTTGTGATTTCTTCATAACCTGCCCGACCAAGAACCCAATGACCTTGTCGTTACCCGCACGCAGGTCTGTTACGGCCTGTGCTGACGCCGGATCGGCCAATACCTCATCGACGATTGCCGCAATAGCGCCTTCGTCACTCACCTGGATCAGGTTTAGTCGCTCAGCAATCACCGTTGGCGCTTCACCCGTTTTATTCATCTCTTCAAACACAGCGTCGCCGGCGTTAGAGTTAAGTTTTCCGTCCTGGACCATGGTAGCAAGTTCGATATAGTAATTATCCGCTACATCAGCAGTCGCCACCCGCAAAGGTCCGTCCTCGGCATCGTCTTTGCTGACTAATTTCAAAAACCAAAACCCAACCCGTTTCGCAATGTCAGCATCTGACGACAAGCGGATACGTTCGATAAGCTCGGCCGAACTTTGTGACAGCAATAGCGCGTCGATGATATCTTTATTAAAACCTGCCTCGTTCCACTGCGCGCGGAAATAAGGTGGCAAATGTGGCACGGTCGCCTGGATCTCCGCAATTTCAGCATCCTCCAAAACAATCGGTGGAATATCGGCATCAGGCATGTAACGATAATCCTGTGCGTCTTCTTTACTACGCTGGCTGCTGGTTTTTTGCTTGGCATCGTCCCAACCGCGTGTTTCTTGCACAATGCGTTCGCCTTTTTCCAATTGCTCAACTTGACGACGGAACTCATGTTCAGCCGCGCGTTCGACACTTCTAAACGAGTTTAGGTTCTTTACTTCCGCACGAGTTCCTAGCTCTAACGCGCCTTTTGGTGCAATCGAAATATTAACATCAAAACGCATATTACCATGATACAAATCTCCGTTCGTCACGCCGGCATATGTCATCAAACGATACAGTTCCGTCGCGTATGCTTTGGCGGCCGCCGGTGAATGAATATCAGGTTCTGACACAATTTCAATTAACGGTGTCCCAGCGCGGTTCAAATCGACCAGGCTGTAATCACCAAAGTGCGTCAACTTACCGGCATCCTCTTCCATGTGCGCATGATGAATGCGAACAGTGACGGTCGTGCCGTCTTCAAGTGGTGCGTCAACATGGCCCCCAATAATAATTGGGTGATACATCTGCGTCGTCTGATAGCCTTTCGGAAGATCCGGATAAAAATAATGCTTTCGATCAAACCGGCTGACATGCGCAATTTCACTGTTCAGTGCCTTGCCTGCCTTGATCGCCAGATTGACCGCCTCGCGGTTCAACACAGGCAACATGCCCGGTAGCCCAAAATCAATCGGGTTGACTACTGTATTCGGCGCAGCCTCGCGTGCGTCGTTATCAGCACCACTAAATAATTTTGTGGTTGTCGCCAACTGGACGTGGCATTCAATACCAATCGTCATGTCGTATTTTTGCAGTGTTTCTTCGTCAATCATTAAATTGCTCCTATATCTTTCAGCGCCTGCTTAAAATAAGCAAGTGCGTAACGCGCCTGGTCGAACGTCACATTCGCGTCGGGCTCATGTGCAATTTGATTGCGCAATTTGTGAGCCGTCCAAACATTATTTCGATTACTTAACATCTTGGCGCCGTTCTTCATACGCTCGGCCATTGTCTGGCCCAGCAGACCGCGTTCTTTTAGCGCTTGGTCCAACAGCTTGTCGGCGTTTAGTACCGCCATGCTAAAACTGGCGGGTTGATCACGCTTCAGCTGTTGTTCAATTGCCAACCATTTCACCCGGTATCGATCGACGTCCAAATGTCGCATGCCCTTTTTGCTAAGGCTCATGAACGCAAACAACAAACCGCCGATAATAATAATTGCAGCAAACAGAAAGATAATCGTTTGATCCATTACTTTTGCTCCATCGATTCAGCTAAGGAAAGCAGCATTGCGTCGCTTCGGCGCTGTCCCATCAATTGCACACCGATTGGAAGCCCCGCGGTTGATGTTCCTGCAGGCACGCTGATGGCCGGTAACCCCGCCAGTGATGCCGGGACAGTCATAATATCAGCCAAATACATCTTGATTGGGTCTCCGGTATTTTCACCTAACAAGAATGCTGGTGTCGGTGCAACCGGACCAATCAAAACATCATAGGTTTTAAATAATTCGTTGAATTCATTGATAAGCAGCGTTCGCGCTTTTTGAGCCTGCAAATAATATGCGTCAAAGAACCCGCTGGACAGCACGTAACTGCCGATCATAATACGCCGCTTGTTTTCGGTGACAAATCCTTCGTCGCGACTGCGGCCATACAACTGGGCAAGCGTCTGCACGCCTTGGCTGCGTCGACCATAACGAATACCGTCATAGCGCGCCAAGTTACTGCTGATTTCGGCAGGGACAATGATGTAATACATCGCAAGTGTCAGCGACACGATCGGCAAACTCACATCATCGATCTGGTGACCTGCTGTCTTCAATTTGTCAGCGTATTCATTCACCCGATCACGCACATCCTGATCGACTTCTGGTGACATGAATTCTTTAATCAAACCAATTTTGAGTGGCGCTGGGGCCTCAGTGATCGTCGCAAAGAAATCTGGCAAAGTCGTCATGTCTTTGCTATCACGTCCGGAAATAATATCCATAATAAGCGCCGCGTCAGCCGCATTCGTCGCAAAGGTACCAATCGTATCGGTGCTACTGGCCATAGCCACGACACCATATCGACTGACGGTACCATAGGTTGGCTTCACCCCAACTACTCCATTAAAACTGGCTGGCTGACGAATCGAACCGCCAGTGTCACTGCCCAGTGCGAATGGCACGATATCAAGCGCCGTTACCACAGCCGAACCGCCGCTGCTGCCACCGGCAACGCGTGTTTGATCAATTGCATTTTTCGTAGGACCAAAAGCTGAGTTTTCGGTGCTACCACCATGCGCAAAAGCGTCCAAGTTTGCTTTGCCAATACAAATCGCGCCCTCTGCCTCTAGCTTTTCAACAGCAGTCGCCTGCAACGGAGCATTAAACGATTCCAGCATCTTGCTAGCGGCAGTTGTTGGTGCGCCATACGCCAAAAAATTATCCTTCACAACAAACGGAACACCAGCAAGCCTGCCTGTAATTTCACCACGGTCAACCGCATCGGCGCGCTCCAACGCGCGCGCTTCAGTCAGGCTCAGTAGCGCATGATACGACTCGTTATCTTTGGCCTTCGCCAGTGCA
Organism: uncultured bacterium; assembly: GCA_937872185.1. Lineage (GTDB taxonomy): Bacteria > Patescibacteriota > Saccharimonadia > Saccharimonadales > Saccharimonadaceae > UBA1547. The sequence goes on along the minus strand of CALMQN010000043.1, from coordinate 2,226 downwards.
TCCAGCACGTTCTGGCGGGCATTTTTGTTAATAAAATCAGCAATAGTACTCATCTATAACACCTTTGGTACCTTAATCTGATCTGCCATAGAATCAGGGGCAAGGGCAATCAGTGCCGCCCGGTCAATACCGTAATCGTCAATCGTGTCATCTCGCCACACATTTTCCAGGTCAGTCACTTGATAGGTTGGCTCAACACCACTCGTATCAAGGCCGCCCAGTTGTTCAACGTAGCCCAAGATATTCTCAATATCCGCGCGCAGGCTATCAATCTCGTCATCACCCAAAGCCAAACTACTTAGCTGTGCCAAGTGTTGCACGTCATCACGAGATATCTGTGTCATGCAGTCTATTATACCTCAAGAAAACAAAACATAGCCCCGTAAAGAGCTATGTTTTTGTGACTTTTCCAACTTAGCGTTGGATATCAATGAAGGTGTGGGCTTTACCGCTTGCACCAGCACGACCGGTTCGGCCAATACGGTGAATGTAATCTTCGTAGTTTTGCGGCGTGTCAAAGTTGATCACGTGCGATACGTTGGGGATGTCCAGGCCACGTGCAGCAACGTCAGTTGCAACTAATACGCGGACACGTTCGTCCTTGAACTGCTTCAACGCGCGCTGGCGTTGTGACTGGTTCTTGTTACCGTGAATCGCAACAGACGGAATACCGCTGTTGTCCAAGTGGTCGCTCAAACGTTGAACGCCGAACTTGGTTTCACCAAAGACAAGTACCTTGTCGTAATCAGCACCCTTAAGCATTTCGGTCAACAATTCAAGTTTATGCGTTTTATCACGTGCTTCAATCACTGTCTGTTCAACATGTTCACTGGTTTCGCTGGTGCGAACCGATACGGTTACTGGGTCTTTCAGGAAGGTGTTAACCAATGCTTGAATCTCAGGCGTAATTGTTGCACTAAAGAACAATGTCTGACGTTCAACCGGCATACCGTTTACGATGGCACGGATGTCAGGCAAGAAGCCCATGTCCAGCATACGGTCAGCTTCGTCCAAAACCAATGTCGTCATACGATCAAGTGGGATCAATCGACGGTTAATCAGGTCTTTCAGGCGTCCTGGTGTACCAATAATAAACTGCGGACGACGCTTCAGGTCGCGCATTTGGCGATCAACGCTGACACCACCGACAATCAATGCCGAGTACAGGTTCAATCCCTGTGCAAATTCGCGGAACTGTTCGTCAATTTGCTGTGCAAGTTCACGAGTTGGCGCAATAATCAGCACAGTTGGTGATGTTTGCGTGCCTGTTTCACGTTCGATAATTGGCAGCAAGAATGCAGCCGTCTTACCGGTACCAGTGTTGGCAAGGCCAATCACATCGCGACCTTCAAGAACTGACGGAATCGCCTGATCCTGAATGGCACTAGGTACTTCGTAACCCTTACGGGAAATGTTTTCGTGCAAACGTGCACCAAATGCAAAGTCAGCAAATTTGTGCGTTGACTCGTACACGACTTCGTCGGCCTTGGTCGTTGCTTTGTTGATAAATTTACTAGGGTGAATGTACTTTTTCGCAGGACCACGTGAGCCACCGCTGCGTCCACCACGAGAACCACCAAAAGAGCGGCCTCCTGCAGGACGTGAACTGTTTGAGCCGCCAAAACGACGCTGTTGATATGCCATATAAAATAGCCTTTCTGTATAAATTGTTGCTGTTTTGCAGACTTAACGCTTACGAAAGTGTAAGTGTGAGAGAACAGCGAGATTATATTTCGGTGGCCGCGCTTGATAACTCATTAGTATGGAGTGGGCGCTAGTCTTTGAAAGAGGCTCGACATTCATCGAATGCAATATGTTCATAATAGCACAGTCCAGGCATTTTTGCAAGCTCAAGAGGTGTTCCGTTTATCTAGGAACGCGCGGCCATACGCCGGTGCTTACGAGTGAAGTACACCACCAAGAAACTGACCGTAAAGATGATAACGAGCGCGATACCCGCAACGATGACTAAAACAATTACTACAACGGTGCGTGCCTGGAATGCCGATGACGTATCGGTGTTGGTACCCAGCTGTTCGCGTGCATGACGCGCGAGCGGGGCAACTAAGTAATTGGCGGGATATTCATTCTGCACTTTTTGAAAGGCGGTCAGCGCCGTCGCATAATTGGCACTTTGATATGCATCAAGGCCCTCATACCAATCATCGTTAATGCCACCCGTTTTTAGCGTAATGTGATTCCGGTCAATCAGTGCTTTCAAATCGG
>CALMQN010000042.1 GCA_937872185.1 uncultured bacterium | reverse complement strand
GTATTCTGTTATCAGTATAACATTTTTATGCAAGAAAAATACTAGGCCTTGAAGCGAGCAAAGAATTTACTGACCATACCACCAGCGTCAGAAAACGATGCTGATTTCTTTTTGCTCGTCGTGCGCTGGCCGTCGGCTTCGCTATCGATTAACATCAGCCCAACTGCCGTTGCAAATTGCGGCTTTTCAATATCGTCAGCCACGCCGCCGTACCCTGATGTTTTACCGACACGAGCTGCGAGCCCTAGGTACTCTTTGGCATATTCTGCCAAGTTCTTTATTTGTGCCGTTCCACCGGTCAGGACAACACCACTTGGCAGTTTGCCGGCACGTCCAGCACGTTTTAATTCATGCTGAATCGCCTCAAACAACTCTTCCAAACGGGCTTCGACGATCTCATCAATGTCGCGGGTATCAAAATTGTGTATTTCACCACCATGCTTCAGGCTAATCCCAGCATTTTCGTGACGCGGTACGGCTGATGCGTGCTCTAATTTCACCTTTTCGGCAATTTCAGGATCAGTTTTCAGACCAATCGCCAGATCATTCGTAATATTAATGCCGCCGACTGGCAACACTGCAGAATACTGCAGGTCGCCTTCTTCATAAATCGCGATATTTGTGGTTGCACCGCCAATATCAATCACTGCTACGCCGTTTTCCAGTTGTTGTTCGCTCAGCACCGCACGTGCGGCAGCAACGCCCGCCACAATAATCGATCGCGGCACTACTTTGGCAGCATCGGCTGATTTTTGCAGGTTAATCAGGTGCGGCGCCAGTGCTGATACCACGTGGGCATCGATTTCCAGGCGCGTACCCGTCATACCCAGCGGGTCTTTAATGTTATCTTGGCCATCCAGTTTGTACGAATGCGGAACAACGTCCAATATCTCGCGATTAGCTGGTACCTTGCCGAGTGTTGCGACTTCTTCGATGCGTATCAAATCGTCGTGAGTAATTTCGTGATCCGCCGCGCCGACTGCGATCATGCCATCAGCATGGGTACTTAAAATATGTGTTCCGTTGATACTGATCGTTGCTGAATCAACCTGGTACCCACTCATGCGTTCGGCTTCACCAAGCGCATCGTCAATGGCCTGCGCAGGGCCGCTTAGGTTAACGACCGTCCCCTTACGCATACCGCTGTTGGGCGCACTGCCAACGCCGACGATAGTCGGCGCACCCGTTGTGCCATCAATATGAGCGACAACACACCGGACTGTCGATGTGCCAACATCAATACCGACAGCATATTTAGAATTCTCTTGCATAGCACCAGTATATCGCTTATGTAGACCGTTTCACAAGACCTTAAGAATGAGGGTCTAGTTCTCGGTATGGTTGTCCATGTCGTTGCCGGCTGATTGCTTATTAACATACCCGGCTTTAAATGCCTCAAGCTTTTGCTCTACTTCTTGCATCTCTTTACCAAGATCACCTGCAATACTCTCAATAAACTTCGTTATCTCTTCGATATTCTGACGTGGAGTTCGATCGATCTTATTTGCCTCCATCGTTTTGACTGTATCGCTAAACCGCTCAGCTACCTCGCTTAGCTTGTCAGAGCTCACTACCTCAAAAAGTTCTCGTGTCGTACCCAAAGCCGGCAACAACTCTTGCGCCAAAAACTCACGTGCGGCCCTCGGGTTCTCAATGACGACCCCAACCGATCGAGATCTGTGGTTAAATACCGTCCCAGTCGTCGCAAGTTCGTATATAGCCTCTGCTGCCTGCTGTTTTTGATCAGACGTCCGAAGCTCATTTTCAGTGCCAACATCCGGTGCGTGTTTTGCGGCATCCAGTAC
>CALMQN010000041.1 GCA_937872185.1 uncultured bacterium | reverse complement strand
GCAGGTATTTTAATCAAGACTTCGTTGCAATCAGTGTTGGTAGCAACGTCGAGATCATGAGCGGCTCATATCCAAGTTCTGGCAGCGCCGACAGCTCAAGCTTGGCGCCGTACGATACGTTTGAGTTTGTGACAAATGTCGATCAACTTGGGTTTAGCCCGGCTGGTGATTATTTGCTGGTTCAGAGCGGCAGTCGTTTTGCAGGATTTGATATCGAACACCATACGCTCGCAAACTCCACCATTGCAAATGACGCTAGTGATGCCGTCGCCCCTCTCCGCTGGCTGGACGATAATTATGTTTGGTCTGATTTTGGCGGTAACCTGACTATGCGTGAATTTGACGGCGCCAATGTGCACGTAATTAATACGTCGCTTACTGGCCAGGCTGCTGCGCTGACTAAGAACGATAAATATATCTATAGTTTTGGCAAGACTGCGACTGGCTATCAATTACAGCGCGTTCGTATGGTTCTGCCCTAACCTCCGAAAAGACGTTCGAACAATGTCGGTGAGTTGCCAGGAATGGCAGCGGCTTCGCCCGTGTCGGTAACTGCCGGTGCTGCTGTCGACGCTGCAGGGTCTGGGCTGACTTGTTCGCCGGTGATCAATAAGCGGTGTAGAGCTGTGCCGAGAGGCGTACACGTAATAAGCGTCATGACTGGTTTATCGGTGGCATATACCAGTTTGCTGACTTCGGACGGTTCGACAACCTCTTTTTTAGTAATGGTGTACGTATACCGTTTGCCATTGTAGTTGGCGTACATGCTGTCGCCGATCGATAGTTTGTCGAGTTGCGCGAAGATGAATTTATAATCACCCGTATCGAGAATGTCGTTGCTGCTGTGGCCTGCGATGACGGTGTTTCCTATTTGCCCGGGATGGCTGCTGGCACCAGCAATGGCAAAATGCGCCACGCCTGTTTCCATGGCTTTCATTTGGGATGCATAGTCGTTACCGACATCGTAGTGGACCGGCACATCAACATTGATTTTTGGTATGACGAGGCGTGATTCTGGTCCGACTGTCACATCTGTTGACGGGTCGATAACAATGTTTTGGGGGTCAATACTGCCAGGTGTAACGTATGCCATGACGTTTGATATAAATACACGGTTGTACTGCAAAAATACAAAGATCAGGACGACGAGTATAGCTGCAGTAATTGGAACAAAGTGGCGGCTTTTACGCACTTTTTTGGCCGAATCACTCACTTGTGTCAATAATCGCTGGCGGAGGTCAAACAAGGCCTCTTCTTTACTGAGGGCGGCGTCGGGTTGTTGTTCGGGCTCGTTTGGCTGATGGGTAAAGTAACCCTGCTGCTCAACAGAGGGCGCTTGCTGCTTAGTGTCCAGTGCCTGCTGCGCGCGCGATAAATGGTGTGTGTAATAGCCTT
>CALMQN010000040.1 GCA_937872185.1 uncultured bacterium | reverse complement strand
CTGAAGTAAAACCAAGCGATATCCAGACGTTTGCAAGCATCAAAGTAGTTGGTGTTGGTGGTGCAGGCGGTAGTGCCGTCAACCGAATGAAAGACGCTGGTCTGACCGGTGTGCAGTTTATTGCAATGAACACTGATGCGCAAGCACTTCATAACTCTAAAGCAGATGTAAAATTGCACCTTGGACACACCACAACGGGTGGCCTGGGCGCTGGTGCTGACCCTTCGACGGGTGAAGCGGCCGCTAATGAATCACGTGATGAGATCCGTGAGACGTTAGCTGGTGCCGACATGGTGTTTGTGACCATCGGTGCTGGTGGTGGTACCGGAAGCGGTGCGGGACACGTTGTTGCCGAGATTGCTCGTGATTTGGGTATTTTGGTGGTTGGTGTTGCAACAAAACCATTTAGTTTCGAAGGTGAAAAGCGTCGTCAAAATGCCGAATGGGCAATTGCACAGCTGGGTCGCCAGGTCGACACGCTGATCACTATTCCTAACGATCGTTTACTGCAAACGATTGACCGCCGTACACCACTCCTTGAAACCTTTAAGATCGCCGATGATGTACTGCGTCAAGGTGTGCAAGGTATTTCAGAACTGATTACTGAACACGGGCTGATCAACTTGGACTTCGCCGACGTGAAGGCCATTATGAGCAACGCTGGATCAGCCCTGATGGGTATTGGTCGTGCAAGTGGCGACAATCGTGCGCTTCAGGCTGCACAACAGGCAATTGAATCACCGCTAATTGAAGTATCGATCGATGGTGCCAAGGGCGTGCTGTTCAATGTGACGGGCGGGTACGACATGAGTATGAGTGAGATTCAAGAAGCTGCCGAGATCATCACCAGTGCCGTTTCACCAGATGCAAACATTATCTTTGGTGCAACATTGAAGCCTGACCTGGAAGACGAATTGATCATTACGGTCATCGCCACTGGATTTGATTCTGCTTATTTTCACCAAAAGCCAGTAGTGAGCGACGACACGTCTGACGAAGCGACCACCACCGTATCAGATGACGCCGTAAGCGGCATCGACATGAACCTTGATCACAGCGAGGCAGCGGCGGCATTCTCTGAAGAGAACACGCATGATATTTGGAATCAACCAACTGAAAACGAAGATGAATCTGACACGCCTGCTTTCCTGCGACGCCGCAAGAAAAACAAGAAATCACACGACAAGGAAGCATAGGGCGATATGGCAAAATATAATATCGGCGACAGCCGAGTCATCGAATCACGCGAAGTCAGCGACGGCGTTACGATTCGCCGCCGCCGCGAAGCACCAGATGGCAAACGCTTTACGACATATGAGCGGGTTGAAAAACCAAATCTGACAGTTGTTAAAAAGGACGATACGCGTGAGTTATTTGATCGAGATAAATTATCAAATGCCATCAAAAAATCTGTCGGAAAGTTCTTCGCATCAGAGGTAGAAGTTGAAGAGATGATTACCGACATCGAAGATGCACTGTATGCAATCGGCGAAAATGAGATCACATCGAAACAAATTGGCGACAAAGTGCTTGATGCGCTTGCGACTCGTAACGAAGTAGCGTATGTGCGTTTTGCCAGTGTGTATCATGAATTTAAAACGCTTGACGATTTTGTGAAAATTTTGGAACTGCGTCGTCAAACGCGTCGAGAGTCATAGCCCGATGCGCGTGGTGGTGGTATACAAAAACGAAAGCGATCACGCGCGCGACGTACTGGATTATCTGCGCGATTTTAAGCGTCAGACAGGCCATGACATCGAAACGCTTGACCCAGAGCAGCCTGCAGGCGAACAATTTTGTCGGGCATATGACATTGTTGAATATCCCACTGTCATTGCATTGTCGGATGACAGTCATATGCAAAACTTGTGGAGGGGATTGCCACTGCCAACTATAAGCGAGGTAAGTTATTATGTTTAAACTTTTCAAAAAATCGAATGATAAAATGACACGTTCGAATCGGTGGACATTTGGGACAATGCTGGCGTTCGGTTTGATTGCACTAAGTGCAGCATTCGTACTGTCCGTTGAGGAAATTCATGTTATTAAGAACCCCGAGGCTGTATTGTCGTGTTCGTTTAACATAGTGCTTGATTGCTCGAAAGTAATGCAGACATGGCAGGCCAGCGTGTTTGGTTTTCCAAACATGTTCATTGGTTTAATGGCGTTTGCAGTTGTCGTAACGATTGCCGTTCTGGGACTTGGTGGTACAAAATTTCCTCGTTGGTTTTTGATTGCAGGTAATATCGGGTACTTGCTAGGTGCCATCTTTGCCTACTGGCTATTCTTTAACAGTGTGTACGTCATTCAAGTTCTATGCCCTTGGTGCTTGGTTGTGACATTCAGTACCACGATGATTCTTGCGACAATGACACATTATAATCTTCGCGATAACATATTTGGCTTTAATAAAAAACGTAATAAGATGATTCAGACGTTTTTGCAGAAGGACTTTCATAAGTTGATCGTCGCTAGCTGGCTGGTTCTTCTGGTAGTATTGGTGTTCCTGAAATTTGGTTCGGCACTGTTTGCATAGATCGATCCGAAAGAGTAAAATAAAGGGTAGAACATTCAAGCATATGTTTGATGAGTGACTATCAACCACGAAGTTCAAACGGTAATCGACACGTGAGATCGAACAACTAAGTGCTAAAAGAGTCATCTCTTTTGGAAGCCAGATGGTAACGTCCGTAAGGACTCTGGCATTCGAAAGAGGTGATTTTTTGTTTTATGAAAGGAAACAAATGAAATTCAAAGCAAACAGCCGTCGCCGCGCACTTGAATACGAAAAAGATTTGGTGCTGAAGTGGAAGACAAACAAGACGTTTGAAAAGTCGGTTGCAGCCCGCCCGACAGATAACTCGTTTGTTTTTTATGACGGCCCGCCGTTTATTACAGGCGTGCCACATCATGGCACGCTGCTGAGTTCAATTGTAAAAGATGCGGTGCCACGGTATCAGACGATGAAAGGCAAACATGTTGAACGCGTCTGGGGCTGGGATACGCATGGGCTGCCCGCTGAAAACTTTATCGAGAATAAGCTGGGTATTACTGACCGTCACGAAATTGGTACTCGCGTCAGCCTGGAGGAATATATTACGACGGCGCGTGAGAGCATGATCCAAACAGGTAATCTGTGGGAAGAAACAATTGATCGGATTGGCCGCTGGGTTGATTTTCAAGGTGCCTATAAAACCATGGACAAAGATTACATGGAGTCTGTGTGGTGGGCGTTTAAACAGCTATACGAAAAGGGCAAGATTTATGAGGGTGAACGAGTACTGATGTATGACACCAAGTGGGCGACGCCACTTTCTAAGGCCGAGGTGACGATGGACGCGGGCGCGTACCAGGTCGTTACTGACCCAAGTGTTTATACGAAGTTTGAACTTACTCCAGAATCAGTAGGCGAGTCGACTAAAACGCTTAACTTACCGGTATACTTTTTGGCGTGGACAACGACGCCATGGACTCTTCCTGCTAATACGGCTTTAGCCGTTAATTCCGAGACAGAATATGTCGAGGCGAAGGTTGCAGACGAGATATTTATCCTTGCAAAAGACCTTGCCCCTAAAGTATTTACAGACGAAAAACATCAACCAGTTCCATACGAAGTTCTTCATGAGTTTAAGGGCTCAAAACTTGTCGGCAAAACCTATGAGCCATTACTTGGCGTCGACCGCGGAGAACACGCACACGAAGTGTATGCTGCGGATTATGTGACAACTGAATCTGGCACCGGCATTGTCCATTTGGCGCCTGCGTATGGTGAAGAGGACTTTGCGCTGGCACGTGCGAATGATATCCCTGTTGTGCACGTGCTGGACGAATACGGGTTGTACACCGAAGGTGACTGGGCGGGTGAAGACGTGTGGGCAATTAATAAGACGATTGCAAAGACCTTATTAGAGCGCGGTGTAGTGTGGAAGATTGATTATATTCAACATGAATACCCGCACAACCCACGGACGGGCAATCGCCTTATGTACCGCGCGCACCCCAGTTGGTTTATGGATATTGATGGCCAGCGTACAGAGATGTTGGCGCAAAATACTGAACACATTAATTGGTTTCCTGATCATATAAAACATGGTCGATTTGAAAAAACAATCGAAACGGCGCCAGATTGGAACTTATCACGCGATCGTTTTTGGGCGACGGCGATGCCGGTATGGAAGGGCATCGACAGTAGTGGCGAAGAACATGTCAAAGTTATCGGTAGTTATGCCGAGCTGAAAGAGCTGAGTGGCATCGAGTTGGATGATTATCATCGTCCGTGGGTCGATGACATTACGTTCGAGATCGACGGCGTGCAGTATGGTCGTATAGATAAAGTGATGGACAGTTGGTTTGAAAGCGGCAGCATGCCGTTTGCGCAGTTTCACTATCCATTTGAAAATGTTGAAAAGTTTGAACAAAATTTCCCAGGTGATTTTATTGTTGAGTATGTCGGACAGGTCCGTGCCTGGTTTTATTACTTGCACGCAATTAGCGTCGGTTTATTCGGACAGAACGTGTTTAAAAACGTGATTGTGACCGGCACAATCGCCGGTAGTGACGGCCGTAAAATGAGCAAGAGTTATGGCAATTACACTGATCCGAATGAGCTGATGGATCAGTATTCGGCCGATAGTCTGCGCTTTTTATTGCTACAATCACCGGTGCTCAATGGCGAGGATTTTGCTCTGCAGGACAAGGATGTCAGTGACGTGGCGCGAAAACTCAGTATGGTTTGGAACATGTATGATTTCTTTACGATGTATGCCGAAGTCGACAAATGGGAATTTACCGGTGACTTGTCGGACCCCACCGAGCAGCTCACAAATCCGCTTGATCAGTGGGTAGTTAGCCGCGTTCATCAGCTGACGGCCGAGGTTGAAAAACATATGGACGCTTATGACATACCGAATGCTTTGAAACCGATCCTGCCGTTTATCGAAGATGCCAGTAACTGGTATGTTCGTCGTTCACGGCGTCGTTTTTGGAAATCGGGTGATGATACCGATAAGGATAACGCCTATCGGACGCTTCATTACGTGCTGGTTCAGTTATCGATGGTACTTGCACCGTTTGCGAATCGGAAGAGCGTGTAGGGAAAGAGTGTA
>CALMQN010000039.1 GCA_937872185.1 uncultured bacterium | reverse complement strand
GACATTGGCACCGCCAAACCAACCGCCGCTGAACAAAAACTGGTCCCGCATTTTTGACTTTATCTTGTTCAGCCCGGCTAACGGTTTACGGCCGCTGATTTTAAACGCTATGCAGTTGAAAAAATTGCCGAAATCCGCGCACGCGGGCATGTGCCGATTCTTGTCGGCGGCACGGGCTTATACGTCGATGCGGTTATTTTTGATTATCAATTTGGGGCCGATGTCGATCAGGATCTGCGTGGTCAATTGATGGCAATGACCCTCGAACAGCTACAGCAGTACTGTCGCGATCACGATATTAGTCTGCCAGAAAACGAAAAGAATAAGCGGTATATCATACGAGCAATCGAGACTGTCACTACTGTAAAAAAGCGTCGGCATGAATTAATTGATAATACGATAGTTGTCGGAATTGCAACGGATAAGGTGTTACTGAGATCGCGTATCGAAAAGCGTGCTGAACAACTATTTGAGGATGGAGTCGTCAAAGAAGCAAAACAGTTGGGCAAAAAATATGGTTGGGAAAGTGAGTCGATGACGTCAAATATCTATCCATTACTACGTGCCTACAGCGAAGGTGTCCTATCGCTTGATGAGGTGAAAGGAAAATCTGCGATACTAGACTGGCGACTGGCCAAGCGCCAAATGACCTGGCTAAAACGTAACCCATTTATTCATTGGGCCTCGCTTGATGAGGCGAAAATATATCTGGATCAACGGCTCGTAAAGCCTGAATAACCGTGTTATTATAAGAACACGAAAGTTATCCGGGGGACACACATGATTGACGCACTATTTGGTTCAAAAACAAGGGTAAAATTGTTACACCTGTTTTTGAATAGCCCTGGACAATCGTTCTATGTACGCGAAATCACGCGCAAAATTGATGAACAAATTAATTCAGTCAGGCGTGAACTGTCTAATATGCTAGAAGTGGGTGTCATTACCAGCGATAGCGCGGATAATAAACTGTATTACCAGGTAAACCAACGATATGATTATTATGTACCGCTTCGCGCTATATTTGGTGACAACGTGGCGGACGCGAATATCGTTCCGGTATCCAGCGAAGGTGCTGCCGATGAGTACAGTAGCGCTATTAGGGCGATCCCGGCATTGACGCTCGCAATACTTTCGGGCGTGCTGGTCAGGGGATCAAAAACGTCAATTGACGTCGTGTTGGTCGGTAATTTGTCACCCGCAAAAGTAAAGGCAGCAATGAAGGTTATTGAAAAAGGCGAGGGTCGTGATATCAACTATAGCGTGTTATCATATGATGAGTTCTATTATCGACTGAGTGTTCGAGATAGGTTTATTACAGAAATTCTGAACGGCAAACACACCATTGTGGTGGACAAAGATAACGTCTTGAGTCAGAAATAGGGGAGAAGAGAATATGTTTGAAATTGAATACAAAGGTGCCAACAGTGTCGTCATTTCGACCAAAAAAGTTACATTGGTGACTGACCCAAAGCTGTCAATTGTTG
>CALMQN010000038.1 GCA_937872185.1 uncultured bacterium | reverse complement strand
ATTCGCACGCCTAATGGTTGAGGCAACTCGCCGTGAGGGACTAGCTGGTGAAAACTTGCTACAACTGTTGGAACTTCGTTTGGATAACGCAATTTACCGCGCAGGATTTGCCGTATCACGCCGAGCTGCTCGCCAGCTGGTTGGACACGGACACTTTATCCTTAACGGCCGCCGCGTTGATATCCCATCAATCCGCCTAAAGGTCGGTGATGAGATTGTTATACGTCCAAAAAGCGCAAAATCTGGTTATTTTAGTCAAATTGATGAAGTCGTTAAAAACAGTGTTCAGCAACCGCTGAGCTGGCTGAAGAGCGATCACAAAAAAATGACTGTGGCCGTCACTGGTTTGCCAATGCGCGCAGAAGCAGAACAAGATATCAACGAACAGCTAATCGTCGAGTACTACTCACGTTAAGGGTAAGGAGCCTACAACTATGACAAAAGTAATTCACAACCCAGCACTTGCAAACATTGACGAACACAGCGCCACCAGCGCGACGTTTGCCATCGAACCACTACACGCCGGTTACGGAAACACACTTGGTAACAGCTTGCGACGTGTTCTACTGTCGAGCATCAAGGGCGCAGCTATCGTTGCCTTCCGCATCGAAGGTGCAAGCCACGAGTTCACGACGGTTGCTGGTATCAAAGAAGATGTCGTTGACATCATGTTGAACCTAAAGAACGTTCGTTTGAACGTTCACACTGACGAACCTGTCGAACTGCGCCTTGAAAAAAAGGGAGCTGGTGTTATCACCGCTGCTGATATCAAGACAAATGCCGATGTTGACGTCATTAACCCTGACCAAATCATTGCAACAATTGACGATCCTAAAAAATCAGTGGTCTTTGACCTTGTTGTTGAAGCAGGCCGTGGGTACCGTACTATCGAAGAATCAAGCGTTTCACGTGTCCACAGCGACATGATTGCACTTGACGCCGTCTTTAGCCCAGTACTACGTGTTCGCTTTAAAGTTGACAGCACTCGTGTTGGTCAAGAAACAAACTTGGACAAATTGGCTGTCACTGTTGATACCGATGGTTCAATCACACCACGTGCAGCCTTCGAAGAAGCAGCTGCAATCTTGGTTAACCAATACACTGCACTTGCCGGCTCGACAACTGTTGAAGCTGCACCTGCACTTGGACAAGACATTGATGACGAAGCAAACGAACTAAACACTTCAATCGAAGAGTTGAATTTGACTGCTCGTACTGCAAATGCGTTGATTAACAACGAAATCCGTACAGTTCACGACCTTGTTACGCTGAGCGAACAAGATTTACGCGAACTAAAGGGCTTTGGATCAAAGGCATTAGACGAAGTAAAAGATAAGCTAGCAGAACTGGAACTTTAGATATGCATCGACACAGTTATAAAGGACGCAAATTTGGCCGCGAGCGCGACCAGCGTCGCGCATTGCTGAAAGGTTTGGCAACAAGCTTGGTCGAACATGGCAAGATCGAAACGACATTGCCAAAGGCCAAAGAGCTGGTGCGTTATATCGAAAAGGTTATCACCAAAGCAAAGAAAGGTGATCTTCATAACCGACGTCAAGTGATTGCAGCCCTGTCAACACAGGCCGCAGCATTCAAGTTGGTTGATGAGATTGCTCCACAGCTTGCCGGTCGCACCAGTGGTCACGTTCGCGTTGAACGAACTCGACTGCGTATTGGTGACGGCGCGCAACTGGCAACAATTGCATTTGTTGACGAACTGAAAAGCGTTCCAAAAGAGGAGAAAAAGTAATGGCTGTTAATCCAAAACAACAAACTTACTCACAAAAACCAACCGAAGTAACTCGTCGTTGGGTGATTATTGACGCTTCAACTGCACCACTGGGTCGCGTTGCAACAGTGATTGCAAAGTACCTGATTGGTAAATACAAGCCAACATATACTCCACACATCGATGCTGGTGACAATGTGGTTGTCATTAACGCTGCAAAGTTGATCGTAACTGGTGAAAAAGAGACTGACAAGAAATATTACCACCACTCTGGTTATCCAGGTGGTATCCGTGATGAAAGCCTGTCAGAGCTGCGTACAAAGTACCCAGACCGCATCATCATGGAAGCAGTAAAGGGAATGATTCCTCGCAACAAGCTAGCTGCAGAGCGCCTAAAACGCCTTCGTATCTTTGCTGGTGAAGATCACACTCACACTGCACAAACTCCAGAGAAAGTAGAGGTCACATTCTAATGGCTGATTCTAAATACTTTTACGGTTTAGGTCGTCGCAAAAGCGCAACTGCATCTGCACGTCTGTACGCCGGTAAAGGCAAAGTAACCATCAACGACAAACCTGCCGTCGAATACTTTAGCGACAACAAGACCCACGCTGGTGAGATCCTTGATCCACTTGCGCTGGTAAACAAGCAAAAAGACTTCGACGTCACTATCCTGGTAAAGGGTGGCGGTATCGCTGGTCAAGTTGACGCTATTAAGCTGGCAATCGCTAAGGCACTGACCGTTGGTCACGCTGACCTGCGCTCAACCTTGAAAAAGGCCGAGTTCTTGAAGCGCGATAGTCGCGAGAAAGAACGCAAGAAATACGGTCTGCGATCTGCTCGTAAACGCGAACAGTTCTCAAAGCGTTAATATATCTTCGCTACAAAATAGACTTTGAATTTCGAGGTCTATTTTTGTTTTATGGTATATGCCATAGATACGGTATAATAACAGTAATGAGCAAACCTGTAATCTTGACTGGCATTCGCGCAAATAACGACCTGACAATCGGGAACTATTTTGGTGCAATATTGCCAATTATTGATATGGCCAAGACCCGGTCAGACGAATTTCAGATCAACCTTTTTATTCCTGATCTTCACAGCTTCACGACACCCATTGATCACAGTCAACTATTCGATCAAATTTTGCATAATGCGAGGCTGTTTGTGGCGGCGGGACTGCCACTTGATAACCCAAGTATTTACATGTACCGTCAAAGCTTTGTGCCTGCGCACAGCGAGCTAACGTGGATATTGGACTGCTTCACTGGATTTGGCGAAATGAACCGTATGGTTGAGTTTAAAGACAAATCTGCAAAAATTGGTGATGATCGTGTCAGCGTTGGATTATTTAACTATCCAGTGCTTATGGCTGCTGATATTTTGTTATATCAGGCGCAGTACGTACCAGTGGGTGATGACCAACGACAACACCTTGAATTTGCACGGGATATTGCTGGACGCTTTAATAACCAGCTTGGTGATACATTCACTGTCCCGGAACCAGTGCAAGGCCAGCATGCATTCTTTGGCAAAGACCAAGGACTTCGGATTAAAGATTTGATTGATCCTACTAAAAAGATGAGCAAAAGCGACGACAGTGCACGTGGCGTAATCTTTTTGGGCGATGATCCAGCTGTCGCTGCAAAAAAAGTGATGGGCGCAACGACTGATGATTTGGCGTATATTCGCTTTGATCCACAAAATCAACCGGGTATCAGCAATCTTCTGCAAATCCTTGCACTGCTTCAGGGACGTACTGTTGAAGAGGCGAGCGCTGATTTTGAGGGTCAAACAAGCTACGGCGACTTTAAAGCAGTGGTAGCGAGTGAAGTTGAGAAATTTTTGACAGAGTTCCAGACACGTCTGGCGAACGTCGACCAATCGGTAATCATGGAAAAACTGGAACAATCAGAGCGCGATATGAACGGTACCGCAAACGCGACGCTACTACGCGCTCAGCAAGCTGTCGGACTGCGACAGAAGGACTAACGTGGTTAAAGTATCAAGTAACGACGTTATCGCAATACTGCGAAAGTTTGAAGTAGCGGGGGACGAGAACGTGCCACGCCACGTATCAATGATGACGATCAGCAACCCAACGCTGACCAATACATTGGTTGGGTTTCGATTCGCTAAGCGTCAATATTATATTTTGTACGATGACACGGCCGAAGACGACCTTGATTTTGTGACCAGGCAGATTCAATCTGCCAAACAGGACGCAATAGGCGATGTTATTGCCAACCCAACTGATCACAGTACGTCATACGCATTGCCATTTAAGGGCAAGCAGGTGTATTTATACGCAGTTAAATCACCTAAGACACGTCTTGATCTGGAACTATCGGTGCGCTTTCCTGACATTTCACGCAGTACCTGGCAAAAACACGTCAAAGCCGGCCACATTAGCGTTAACGGTGAAGTCGCCACGTCACCTAAACAAGATATTATTAAAACTGACTCGATCGCCGTTTCAATACCGGAAGCAACGGACTTTAGTGGCGATAGCCTGCCGATCGTATACGTTGACGATAACGTCATTGTCATTAATAAACCGATTGGCGTGCTTAGTCACAGCAAAGGCGCAATGAATGATGAGTTTACTGTAGCTGACTTTTTTGCCCGCTACACAACGTATAATACTGACACAAATCGTCCAGGCATTGTGCATCGTTTGGATCGTGACACCAGTGGTATTATGATTGGCGCGCGTAATCTGGAAACAGCCGCACTGTTGCAAAAACAGTTTGCTGATCGCAAGACCAAGAAGATGTATGTCGCAATCGTTGATGGCGTGCCAAAATCGCTCAAAGCTCAAATTGACCTGCCGATCGGCCGTAATCCATCAGCACCCAGCACATTTAAAGTTGACGTCAAAGG
>CALMQN010000037.1 GCA_937872185.1 uncultured bacterium | reverse complement strand
CAGTTGATCTTCCAGAAGACCGCGAAGTTAAAGAAAACCCACGCAACGGTTTCTTGACCGTTTCTAAGAAAAAATAGTCTTACAAAATAGACTTGCACCATAAGCACGTTTGAGAGTATAGTAATATTCAAACAAACAGGTGCTCAAATTGCCCCCTCCCCAGGGGGCTTTTTGTATTGTAATGTAATTGACTTTTTATGTTGCTTGTGCTATAATAATGCCTAACAATGACAACAGTATTCCCACAAGAACCCGGCTTTCCCAGTGATACAGAAATAGCCAAGATGGAAAAACCACCCGTTAGCCTTGCCACGGCAAGGGCAGTGATGCAAGCAATGAGTTTTGGTGGCCCGGCCCCACGGCCAAAAACTGCGTCTGATCATATTGCAGGGGCGCAGGCCGGTACCGAGGTCGTCCCCGTTGAAAATGCAGCTAACGAACGCGTTGATACGGGCGAAATGCCTGTCGTTTTGTCACCCGAATCGCGCATGTATCTGAATGATATTGCCTATGCACTTAAAACGGTAAAAGACAGTTTATTGGCATCAGGCGGTACAAGTATTGATGAGCCACAGGTATCAGGGGTGCCATTTGCACAATTTTACGCCAGTTTGCCAGATAAGATCGGCGACGTTCGTCAGCTGGATTACGTTATGGACCATACTGACAGGATGATCAAGCAGCTAAACATTATTCAGACCGAATTGGCCAAAGAGCCCGAAGAGTCTAAAATACCTCGTCATCGCGCATAGATTGACTTAAATCAACGCTTATGCTATAATAACGCCATGAAAGCGCGAAGCCCGGATCAATCCAGTCCAGATGATCTTCACCGCGAAATAAAAGAGGTTTTTTACCCGTCGCTAATGGACGACGTCCAGTTGGGGATGGATAGTGAAGGTGACGTGGTTAACGTTCCCGTCAGCTACGCTCCTAAGCCGCCCAGGATGAAAGATGTCGGCATTGATGCGCTGGCCGATGCTGCCGTCGAACAGGATGATCAAGAAGAGTTAGTTCATCCCGAACATTCCGAACCAGCTATCGGTGTGGCAATGCTGTTTGGCGACTACGTAAGTCACCTTCACAAGGCTATGGACTATATGAGTGCCCACGCCAAGGCAACAGCAATCTCTAAGGCGATGACGAGCGAGAATGATAATCCTCTTAAGCATCGTGGTGATGCGGATGTACTCGCTGTGCAGTCCGCTAGAAAGGCTGAAAGCATCAAGCCTGCATATGATGATGCAATTAAACAATTGTCGCAGGAAGATCAATTGTTGACAGCAGGCTTTACCGAGAATGAACTCCTAGAGACGCACGCGACTGCCGAGCTAATCGACGAAGACTTTCGAGCAACCTATGGCCCGGGCATGAAGCCCAAAAAAGGTCGCTGGCATCGCATAGATAAAATGGAAAAAGCTCTCGGTGTCGCACCCCGTGAAAAGAAGTCGCGTCGTAAGTCAAAACCTGCTACTCCAGTTGCAGCGCAGCCACCTGTGCCAGAAGAGAAGGACGAACCGTTGATGACAACCGAAGAAGAAGAGCGTCTATTGCCGCCCCGTGTACCTACGCCTGTGTTTGAAGAGGAGTCGTTTGACGACACCAACCTGACGCCGGCTATCGCTAAACATGTCACCATCATTACCGAAGCGATCAATAAGGCAAACGCCACCAATACACGGCTGGACATCGAAGGATGTCGGAGTGTTCAGGAGTATCTCGCCACCGACGTTGGCAACGACCGAGACCTGACCAAAGAGGAATACATAGCCATTTTGGAACTGTATGGTATCAAGGTTGAAAAACGAACGACCACGTAGCATCTTTTAAAAAGGTGGTCCGTGGTCATTGCCCAAGTTTTATACGCTCTTGGGCGGGAAGCGTTTTTGTGATTGCAGCAGATTACGCTGCGTGAATGGGCAGGGCGGTGCCGAACTGGCCATCAGAGCTGTTCAGCTGGTAGCTGCCATCGGCGCACATCTCCAGCCAGTACAGGGGCGTCTCTTTGCTCAGCAGCGACTCGACCCAGTTCCACTCATCGGTCTGGCGATCGCGCTCAACACCAAACACGGCAGCCACGATCTTGTAGTCCTTGGTGCCGACGACGGCTGCAATGCAGCCCTGAAGCTGGCGATCTTGGGCTGCGATTATGGCGTTGCCGTCGGCCTTGTTGGTTTTGCCGTAGCGCTCGGTCATTGCCTTGTGAGACGGGGTTCCCTCGATGGCGAAGCGTGCCCCCAGCTTCACCACGCTGGGTGTCAGACCGGCGTCTGCCATGGCGCGCACCAACGGCGCGCGCTGAGTGTCGTTAACGCCCCCCAGGACGAGTAAAACAGCTTTTGTCATATCGTTTCCTTTGGTCGGGTAGAGCATGGGTATTGCCGAAAGGTGCATTCATCACACTATCCGCGAGCAAGCTCAGCGGTTGGATCAATAATACAACAATAACCAATAAAGTCAACCTGTCTGTACTGGATGACCACCTAGGAATGCGGACACTCGATCATGCTGCTATACTAAAAAGATGGAAACAACCCAGCAGTCATCTCAAGTGCCTGTCCGTAAGGGACTCGCAATAACAGCACTCGTACTAGGAATAACCAGTCTTATAACACCATTAGTAGGCCCATTACTGGGCATTGCCGCGATCATTTTTGCTATCGTAGCCCTTACGCGAAGGCCCGCTCAGTCGAAGGGGTTGGCAATTACAGGCTTGGTAACTGGAATCTTTGGAATTATCATCGGGAGCCTGCTATTATTTCTGTTCAGTTATTTCATCGTCGGCAATACGCCCGCACAGGCGGAACGAGATAAAGTAGTCCAGCATCAGCTCGACGAACGTAAGCAGTTTACAATGAACGAAACGGCGATCATGGGGAATATTGATTTCGCAGTTACCAGCGTGGAACGAGGCTATAAGCCAACCGCCCAAGAGAAAAAAGGCTCCAACCCGACTGAGGCGCAGTCGAACGAGGACGTCTTTAGGGGCCGATACGGGAAGGCAATCAGCGAATCAGACGCTGAATACATACTTGTCACAGCGGATACAAAAAATAATGGTTCACGTGACTTAGGCTCGGGAACGCTCGGCCTTG